>JBBQRC010000202.1:0-8088 GCA_038215215.1 Pirellulales bacterium | reverse complement strand
GGCAGGCAGCGACTTTCTCAAGAAAAACGCCTTTCCCTGGGTGCACATATTCGAGGAAGGTGGTCTCGACAGCAATCTAGCGGTTCGCATTGGAATCCTCACCCTGCCGATGAATGTGGTGGTGGACAAGGACGGAAAAGTGACCAAAGTGGGCGCTCATTGGACCCAACTGGACGGAATCATTGCCGAGATGGTCCCTTGATCCGCCGCAGCCCATCGGGCTGGACGAAATTGAAAGCGTTGCCTCCAACTGGCCATTGCCGAAGTTTTGCAAGGAAACTATACTTTTGAACTTCAAAACGGCTAGTTACCACTCCGCTGGTGGAGTGTTCACAAAAATATGTCGGAGATGGAATCATGACGCTCGATAAGAGCCTGAAAGTAAGCGGTGGGGCCATCAAGTCCCGCAACGTTTTGACTCGCGTTGAACGCATCAAGCGTTTGAAGGAACTGGAACGCTGGAGCGAAGGTGACCCAGTGCTCGGGATTCCCAAGACCCGCGTGGTCAAGGTAACGCTGAAGAAGAAGAAGAAGGTCAAGAAGGAAGACGAGCCAGCAGACAAGAAGAAGAAGAAGTAGCCAGTATTGATCTGGTCTTACGGCGGAACTCTACCAGCCACAGTCCTCATCCGACTGTGGCTGTTTTTATTGAGCTGCGAAGTAACTTGGCAAGCTGCATCGCGAGCGCATTGCTAGCGATAAGATATAGTGCTGAAATCCTGGTTTTAAACGATTCCGGTGGATACTGCGGGGTGCCTAGTCGATAACGAGAAGTGGTTTCCGTTGCAGGCTGCGTTGCGCGCAGCTAACTTCAACTGATGGGACAAGCCAATGCATCCCGCGTTTCTCGCCGCGCAGCCTGGCATGTCGCGAGTAGTGTGTCTGCTCGTCACCCTTCTCGTGGCCGCTCCCGGACTCTGTGCGGAACCAAACCGACAGCCGCGCGGCCGTCTGCTTCCTCGGCAGCTCGTCGCATTTGAAATCGTGCTCGGCCGCCTGCAACTCTCGCAGGAATCGTTCCGGATCGGCTCCGCACACGAACGCATCGAACTAGCGGGAAATGGCCAACGCACCCGCTCGCTGTCGGTTTCTGTGCTTCACGGTCGGCCGACTTTACAGTTTCAGGATGTCGGTGGCGAAGAGGAGTGGAAGATCCAAGTTAAGGCTGATCAGCAAGTGCAACTTTGCTTTGTGTCGCGTGTTGAACCAATGTTCAAAACGTTGACCTATGAGCAACCGGCGGTGGGTCCAATTGCCATCGAAGTGAGCGGGCAACAAGGCCAACCGCGGCATCGCGTCACTGCCGACTCTCTGTGGCATTTGCTTTTGGAAAATCCAGATTTTTTTTACACTTACATCGAACCGGTGTTACAGCGATTGGAACCAGCTTGGGAGTTTCATCGCTCACGGGAACAGATTATTGAGTTGGTGCAGGACCACGCTGCACCATCGACAGTTTCAAGTGTGGTCGCAAGCGCGCTGGTCAAACTGGATTCCACGAGTGCAGCTGAACGTTCGGCAAGCTGCCGGGAGATCGAAAAACTTGGCTTGTCCGCCAG
Organism: Pirellulales bacterium; assembly: GCA_038215215.1. Lineage (GTDB taxonomy): Bacteria > Planctomycetota > Planctomycetia > Pirellulales > Pirellulaceae > Aureliella. Next base: position 6,529 of record JBBQRC010000202.1, on the reverse strand, counting down.
GATCGAATTGCAAAATGCCCGCGCACATTCGAACAATTGCCAACAACAATGTGCCATCGATCAGCTACTCAGCGAACTGCGGCCGGCCGGAAACGATACCGCCATGCGGATTGCGGTTTGGCTACAAGGTGATATTGAACTCTGTCAGACCATGGCGGGGAATAGATACGATGTTAGATAAAGGGGTAACCGCCGGGCGCGCACTGGCCTCAGCCCTTTTTCCCATATTATCTTTCCCTGCGAAGCGTGCGGCGATACACACCCAGCCAAGCGTCTCAAGGGAAAATGTAACGTAAGAAATTGCGGATCGGCTGGCTGGGAACGTAAACAGTCGGTTGACCGATGAGGCCGCGGCCCAACATCACGTTGTAATTTTCCTGCCCCAGCGAAAATAATGGCTTGTATCCGGAGTTGTTTGGCGAATAGGTCCCCATCGAAAGATTGGGTGGCAACGTGGGCGGCGCAAGTCCCGGCGCGCATTGCTGGTAGGCGGTGGGGTAAATCGCGGCAGGCTGATTTTGCGGTAATACCGGTTGCGAATTGGCAATGTTGGCGGTGTTCAGCGGCGGCTGATTGTTGAACGCATTCAAGGGCTGGCTCCCTGACTGATACGACACCGTCTGAAATTGTCCTGAGTTGTAGGGCGAGGTCGGATAGCGGCCCGTTCGCGGTGCTGGCGTGACATAAGGTAAGCCCGTAGCGATTTGCTGAGCCTGCAGATTGGGACCAAAGCCGGTCTGCAGCGACGGGCTGGTGGCCCGCAATTGACTTCCCGTCCCGCGCTCCACACTCGGTTCCACGGCGCGCAACTCTCTTCCCGTGGCAACGGTTTGAAATGGTTGGCGGTTGAATTGAGGATAAATCTGCTGTGGATAATTCTGCTGGGAATAGTCTGATTGCGGATATGTGGCAGTGGGTTGAAGGGGCTGGGATTGTCCGCTGACCGCCTGACCATACTGTGCAGGATTGTAGGGGTCCGCGTTGTATTGGGTCAATCCGCTAGCTGGCTGGTTGGGCTGACCGGTGAACTGCGGAGGATTCGTGAGTGGGTAGCCCTGGGCCGTGGGTGGATAACTCTGGGCATTGCCGAGTGGGCCGGCGCTGAGAGCGTTGGGCATGCTCGGCAAATTGGGTGGCAAAACTACTCCCGCGTTGCCGGACGACGTGCTGCCGGTTCCATAAGCGTCGCCGGGAAATCCAGGTAAACTTGGAGGATTGGCGGCCTGATAAAAGGCCGATTGTACGGGAGCGGTAGCGCCCTGAAATGTTGAGTTCGATTGTCCACGCGGCGTAGCTGCTGGGCTAGCTTTCCAGCCACCCGTTGGTCGATAGCTGCTGGAGTTCGATTGTGCATAACCCCTCGGCGCGGTTAGACACATACTGGCTAGCGTCAATAAGCTGGCTAGCAAAACTAACTTCCGCATGTGAACCTCCCGAGATGATAGGAACGCGCACCGTTGCTCCAGCGAGCGGCAAATAGTAGGCTTCGCCAGCCACCGTTCCCCGCCGCCGACAAATCCCAATTACCAGCCAGACTCACCCAGGTTGAATTCGTCACGACCGACATTGGATTAGGCGGTGAACTAAGGATCGTTCGATTATTACGTGCCCACCTTCTATTAGCCGCATGGCGTTAGCCACGGTTTTTAGCAACTTGTTAGCCGCATGGCGTTAGCCGCGGTTTTTGCAACTTGTTAGCCGCAGTTTTTAGTAACCGGAAGCCAACGAGTTGCGGATCGTGATACAGTAATTTATCGATTGATACTAAGCGCCTTGGCCAGTCAGGTTACCACCCGCAGTTTGCTGTTTGAGCCAAAGATGCAACGACTATTGCGAACAGTAGATGTTGCAGCCCATCACGTCGAGAGCAATATTCGCCTTTTGAAAACCGAATCAAGCCGTCGACTTGTATGAGCCCTGTCTCTTGAAGCCTGCACAGGCGGGCAATTGTGGGTTAAGTATCTATCGAGCAGGTTGCTCACTTCGGCGGTGGGGTCGCAACCCCTTGGACACATTCCGGGCAGAGATGCTCAACGACCCATTTGTACGTCGGCTTAGATACTTTTTCGACTTTCTTGTCAACGACTTTACGCGTCTTGATCTCGCCGCACCCAGGAATCCAATTTCCATGTCGACAAGCTTCGCAGTGTCCGCAGGAGCACGCCGAGCGCACCCATTGGCTGGGTCCGGGCACACAAAACCCCTCACACTTGCAGCCGTATGTCGTCTTGGATGTTTCTTTCATCTCACATACCACGCGGCAAACCCGACGTGGTGAACAGTCGCAGCCGCAACGGTCGCAATGGGCGTATTGAGTACCAATCACCAGCGCTGGTGTCAGCGCCAACAGACAGCCGAAAATGGGTAATAGATGACGTAGGGTCATGGTACGATCTTCCTTGAATCAGAGCTAAAGCGAACTGGGCATTCCAATACTGACTAGAACGTTACTTCGAATCTGCTGGCGTAAATGTTGCAGTCGCTATTGCCGCGGACCGCGTTATCCAAATTGCAATGGATCCAATTAAACTGAACTTTGGCATAAGCGTTCCAAATCCAGTTTAAACCCAACGTCGTGTCGCTCATCCGTCCCGCGTTGGGAACGGGTGGTATCACCGCCACCGGTGCAAACGGGATCGCCTGCGAGCTATTCAGATTGACATAACTCCAACGCGCTGTGACCTCCCACGCGCCCCACCCGCAAAAATGATTCTTACGCCCCAAACCAAAGAACTCCGTGAAGGGTGTGATTTTGTCAAACGTCCCTGTGGTGCGATTGTAAGTTCGATTCTCACCCGTTAGAAAATAGCCCCCTTGAACGTAGGCGCCGTCGTAAAAAACGTCGGAGCCACCCAATTGATTAACGGTAGTGGCCATGTATTCAGCCTGAAAATGCGACGGGCCGTACTGCCCAGCCAATTCCAAGCCAAACAGGTTAAACGCGTCCGCTGACAATCGACCAGTGTCGACAAAAAAGGGAGTCCCAGCGCTCGTCACGCCGCCTCCTGCAGGATCCCCAACGAAGAACTCGGGAATCACGCGTGCATTGTAAATGTCACCGAGCAACGGATCGCCACGCCCTGTTATCCGGCTGTAATCGTAGCTCCCCCCGACATGCAACAAGTACCGACCGTCCGCCGGTTCGTCAAAGTACAATAAATGCGTTGTACGTCCCGAAAATGAGTAGCCACCCGAGTCACCAATATCAGTACCGACGCGGCTATCTCCCAGTGGTGCATCTAAAAATCCTCCGGTGCGGTAAGCCCCATATGCCCACGTCGTGAGTTCGCTATCCGACTTGTCATAAGCCATGATCCCAACTCGACGAAACGGAAGAAAGGCTTGGAATGGAAGCGAACGCTCGAGAAAATCAAGTTGTTTAATTGATGTTAGGGCATCCATACTGAACGCCTGACGGAACTGACCAATCCGCACGTTTCCAAAAAATGGCAACTGCGTCTGTTCCCCCCAAACATCCATGAAACTCGGACGACCAGCAGTGGCAAAGTCCATTTCCAAGGAGTAATTTGTAAATTCTCCGACACTCCCGAGCGCTTGAAGTCGAGCTCTTCGGAAGCCGATCCCGTCCTGAATATCCCCTAACGTTGCGCGATTGTTGGCGTCTTGCGCGAATAAGCCACTATCCAGGTGAAAAAAGCCGCTTAGCCTAACGTTGGGGAACGTCGCCGCAGCCGGTTTGGCCGCGACCGCTTTTTCTACCGCGCTCAATCGCTCTTCGGACGTAGCCGCAGGCTTTTTATCAGCCGAGGTCCCTTGCTCCTCAACCTTTTTCTCAGGCAACACCCCTACGGCATTCGCCGGACCAGTCACCTCGCGTAGCTTAGCTTCGGTCGCTTCAAGCCGCCCTGCCAACGCCTGAAAATCCTCCCAACTCGGCTGCCTTAGTTCTACTGGTGGCGCGTTCGGCTGGGCTGGCTCCTGGGCATCAACCGCTGGCAATAGGCATGTGATAAACCAAATCGCAATCATCGATCCATGAAGATTGCGCAAACATGTTGGTTTCATTGCAAAATTCCTGCATCGCCTGACCAGCAAAAGACCTAGCTTCACTCTGCATCGGCCTTTGCAGTTTGCAACGCTTAGTCATTTCATTCCGAACTCCCTACCTAGCTAAACCTTGCCAAATTCGCTATCCGTGCCAATTTGCGCAATTTCACCTCGATCTCAACAAATGTAGCAGTGCTGACACATCAGTTGGAAAACATCACGATGGCATTCCTGCCAGCAAGCCCTTGGTAAAGCCGACCGTTTCTGCCAAGCCCGGGAGGGGATCTTTGCCATCTTTTTCGTATTCGAAACCGACCAAACCCTGATACTTAATCTTCAAGAGTGCAGCGAGAATGGATTGTAAATCGAGAATTCCGCGGCCCCCTTCGATAGGCGTGTTTTTGTCGCCCATGGCTGATATGTCCTTAATATGGCAGTCGTAGAGACGCTCGCGGAAGCGGATGATCGCCTCAGCAGGGTCGACACCCGCGCGGGCAGTGTGCCCCACATCAATGCACAAACCGATCCGCGAATCGAACTTTTCGACCGCTCGAATCACGTCGTTAGGTGATGGGAAATAGCCCTTGTCCTCGGGGCCATGGTTGTGAATTGCCAGTTTGATATCGAACTCTTTGACCATCTTGTCGAGGATGGGAATCGCTTCGTGGCTGGGCGCACACACAATCGTAGATACTCCAATATCGCGAGCAAATTCAAAAGCTTCGCGAATACCCTCCTCTCCCGTCCGCATCGAGACATTGCCGACACTCAGTGGTACGAGCCCTGCGTCACGAAACATCTGAGCTCGCTCATGCCGCTGCTCCGAGGAGTGCGAAAGATCAATGTGGTTTTTTACGTTCTTGATCGAAATATATTTCAGTCCCACGCGCTGCACCCCCGCAATCGTCTCTTCGATCGGCAGCTCGCGCAACGTGTAGGTCGCCACGCCAAACTTCAGACCCCGCCAAGGGTCAGCGACTTCCGCAGCCAACGCCAACGACTGCGTAGCCGCGAGCCAGTTACAGGTTGGCACTGCGGCCGCCAAGACGCTCGACTTGAGAATAGCGCGACGGGAAAGTTTCATCATGTTGATTACCCAAAGAAAAAACGAATGCTGGACAGGAGGCCAAGTGGCTGCGTGCAGGCGAGTCTGCCTTTAAGGGGCGTTCGGTGATGAAGTGTCCACTTTCTATCAGCCGCACGGCACTAGCCGCGGTTTTTAGCAACCGTAAGCCAAACGAGTTGCGGATGGTGAGAAAGATATTTATCAAGTGATAGTAGGGGCACGTAACCAGCATCTCGCTGCCACCCACTAGCCTAGCCAAAATCTTCCTCCGTTTCGATATCCTACGCTCTACTTGGCCAAACTCCTCACCCGTTTCGAAGTCTCAATCCAATCTGCAGTCGAGTTCCGCGTCGCTCAAAAACAACCCCTTTGGAGTTCCTTCGGTCCCTGCAACTAGTACTTAAAATGACTTTCTCTTGCTGTGTTTCCGCTTCGTCCGCAATCCTTGCTTTTGCGTTAGTCTCAGCCGTGCGACTTGCCGGGCTCTCCTCGCTTGGGTAGCGCCCACAATTATGTACCTGACCGATATGAAGCTTATTGGCCGTTAGGACATGCTTTGGAGTTGTTTCCCACGCTGAGAGTTGAGCGAAAACTTGCTCGATTTGGAGAGAAATCAAGGATCGGCGATTCCTTTGGGGACTGACGACTTCTTCGAGGACTGACGACTTCTTTGAGGACTGACGATTTCTTTGAGGACTGACGACTTCTTTGAGGACTGACGATTTCTTTGAGGACTGACGATTTCTTTGAGGACTGACGATTTCTTTGAGGACTGACGATTTCTTTAGCGCCGGACGATTTTTTCGGCGACTGGCGGTTTGCTTATGGGGTTTGGGGTGGTTTGGGTTAATCGCCAGTGGCTTGTCGGCAAGTTCGGAATTTGCGTTAGAACCAGCGCGGCGGCGGGCACCGCACTTGCGTGAAATGGGGGAAAGCGGTAATTTGGACGCATTATTGGAACCGACAGATGCTATATTTCGGTGAGCCTATTCTGGCATTCACCTGTCCTTCTGCCCGGTTCCACTTTTGTTGATCCTCTGTAGCTCAGTTGGTAGAGCAGGCGGCTGTTAACCGCCGGGTCGTAGGTTCGAGTCCTACCGGAGGAGCCTTAGTTTTTTCATCGGAAAAAACACCAAAAAGTTAACGCCGGACGACGAGAGATCGACGCCCGGCGTTTTTCGTTTATTCCCAACGTTTTACGGCTTTTTTGCCCCGCAAACGTTCGCCCCAAAAATCTCGGTTAGGAAAGCGAGATAGCGGGCCGCGAAAGAAACCCGTGCCGTCCCCTCCGGCACCCCAGTTCTCTACTGAGAACTCTCAAGATCTCCGTTTCCAAAGATGGGTTTGATTAACACAGCGGTATCAAATCCTAACGGCGAGAAACCTTCTCCAATTTCGGCCCTCCGAGACGTCCAATCCCCAATTCTGCAAGGGCTCCGATCGCAATGCCGACGG
>JBBQRC010000201.1:0-8105 GCA_038215215.1 Pirellulales bacterium | reverse complement strand
ATTCGGCGCGAATACCATCCAAGAAACGCTGACCAATCGGCGAACGAGCGCCTCCAAAGTTCATCGCGCCTCCTAAGACGACCAGCCCTGGATCGACCGCATGCACGACGCTGGTCACTCCCACCCCCAAGTAGGACGCCGTTTCATCGATAATCTGTAGTGCAAATTGGTCGCCAATCTGAGCCGCTTCGTAAACCCGTTTGGCACTGATCGCTTTGCCATGCAGCAAAATTTGCGACAAACTGCTTACCGCGCCCCGCCGAAGACCCTCCTCCGCCCGAGCTGCCACAGCGCTGGCACTGGCATACGCCTCAAGATGCCCGCGACCACCTCCCCAGACGCACAAACGTGCATCAGGACGAGAATCGACGATCATATGACCACATTCGCTGCCAAAACTATTCACACCATTAACCAGTTTACCCTCGACGATAAATCCGCCACCCACGCCGGTACCCAAAGTAATGAGGGCCAAGCTGTTGTGTTTCGCTCCCTCACCGACCCAAAACTCACCAAAAGCGGCTGCATTGGCGTCGTTGATGAACGAAACAGGTTTGTCGATCGCCGACTTCAGAGCGTCACGAATTCCAAAATAGTGCCAATTCGGAAGATTTGGGGGATCAAGCAGCAGGCCACGCCGCAAGCACATCGTGCCGGGCGTTCCCAAACCGACACAGGGGATCGCCTCGAGCGACAGGCCGATATTCTGTGCGAGCCTACGAATCGTTTCGGCAGTGCGCTCCACAGCTTGCTGTGGACCAGCCGGTTCGTTAGTGATGATCGACTCGAACGCCAAGGTTTGCCCGAGGTCGTCTACTAATCCAATCTTGATGTTAGTCCCACCGACATCAACTCCTACAAAGTATGGATTCTGGGACTGTTCTACCGCGACGATCGGTTGTGCAGTGGGCATAAAAAGTTGGTTGGTAGGGGAGTGGGACTACGAGGCGATAGTTGGACTGGAACGTCACGACGCCCCGTCGGACCGCCAGCACACGAGCAGAATTATAGGGAAACCTTTGAATTTCGCCCAGATGAACCCTCAACGCCCGCGTCTTAAGCTTCGCATTTCCATAGCAGCTCGACCCTCCAGCAAGTGCAGTGTTGGTTGCGATTGGGATTTTCATTAGCCAACTGACGGCGTTGGCTGGTCAAGATGCTAGAATTGAGCGAAGTTTGCTACGATTTTTGAAAAAATACGTCAGTCGTGTAAAACATGGCTTATTCGATAACAAAAATGTCCTTAAGGAATTTCCGATGATCCTGAAACCAGAGTGGCTGCTCTCGATAACCGCCTTCGTTTGGATTCCGGCTGGTCAATTGTGGGCTGATGATAAGCCGGCAGCGAAAACCGCGGACGCCCCGGGCCAAGTGGACAAAAATTCGGCCACAACCGATACGCCGGAACTCAAATTCGTACGGGTGCTCAAGCAGGGTAAGCAGCCGCAGTCACTTCAGACCGCCGTGGTGACTTATAAAAGCGATTCCTCGGAGTACGCTGGGGTAGAGGTGACTTTGATCGGAGCGGTGCATATCGCCGAGAAAGCGTATTACGAAGAATTGAACAAGCTGTTCAAGAGCTACGACGCACTGCTATACGAAATGGTCTCGGATCCAAAACAGCGAGTACCCAGTCAAGACGAACGTGGAACGAGTCCAGTGAGTGCGGTACAGGTCGGCATGAAGGATATGCTGCAACTCAAGTTTCAACTTGACGAAGTCGATTACAAGCCCGCGAACTTCGTGCATGCGGACATGAGCCCGGAGGAATTCTTCGAGAGCATGAAGAAACGCAAAGAAGGGGTGCTGCAGATGCTGCTGCGTTCGGTCGGCTCGGGGTTGGCCATGCAGGGAGCCGGTAAGGCAAACGATCTTGATATGCTCAGCGCGATGTTCTCAGAAAACCGTGCACAGGGAATGAAACGCGTGCTGGCAGACCAGTTCGAAATGATGGACGGGCAAATGGCGGCGCTGCAGGGTGAAGACGGACGAAGCACGTTAATTACCGAGCGTAACGCTAAAGCCTTCGCAGTGCTGAGTCGCGAGATCAAAGCGGGTAAGAAAAAGCTAGGGATTTTCTACGGAGCGGGGCATTTAGAGGACATGCACAAGCGGTTGGTCGACGACTACCGGATGCAGCCCGTCGAAACTCGGTGGCTCGATGCGTGGGATCTGAAATGACGTCGTACTTGGGGCTAGATTGAATTGGTCGGCGTCGAGTCGCCAGACTTGACGCCCTCCGCCGTAACGCTCTAGCACCTCTTGAGTCCAATCGTCTCGTTCATCACGGGCCCACACGATATCGCTGTTCAGCGGATCAGCAGCGTTGTACACCCATTCCTGATGTACATTGTGCTCAAGCGAGTAACGTACGAGGATCAGGTGCTTTCCTCCGGTGGACGCTAATTGTTGCACGATGCGTTGCCGCTGGATGGCCCAAGCTCGATCCGAACGCTGGACGACGCCGTTGGTGTTCCAGCACAGCAAGGCCAATTGCAGCGTTATCAGACCACTCAACGCGATCCACGCAAGCGTTTTTCTTGACCTCATGTTACGAACTGTCGTCCGGGCGGCGATTAAACTGAGCAACAGCAGCCAAGGTAACAACGGCGCGGCGTAGTGCGAAAATACCCAGCAGACACTTCCTGACGCAGCAACTTGGACGATTAGGGCGACACCAAAGGCTTGCGAGACTCGAAACGCGAGCCAGCGTGTTGGCCAGAGCAACAGCAAGCAGCCAAACGGGAAGCTCAACACAAATAGTTGCTGTAGCAGGTCGCCGCAACCTAGGTACCAACCCCGCCAACCGCTGCGACCGAGGTACCAGTCGAGCGAAGTGACGGCATGAAATTGCAGCACGGTCGTGGAAAGATCCGGCCGACTGGACGCATTTTCCATCCGCGGCGGGCTGAAGACAAACAGGGGCGCAACACCATATTGGCTTTCATGTAATTGATAGGGGAGCCTCCACCACGCGCCGGTAACAGCTTGGTTGTGCGCGGCGATTAGCATTAATGCCAAGCTGACAGGGATCATCGCGATGCTACCGCCGCGTAGTGCCCGGTGAAATCGCTCTGTGATGGGCCTACGGGCCCAGAGCCACCACAGTGCGCTAGCGCACAGCCCGGTACAGATCAAGCCTTCGAAGGGGCGGCTGATGGCGAGCAGGGCAATACCCATACCGCTGATAAAACTGTTGGAAATCGTCACGCGACGACGCAAACGCAGGACGCCACCGGTCAACATTGCGCAGCCGGTAGCGGTCAAATAGCCTTGCATCAAACTTTGGGACCAAGTCACTTGTAAGGCTGGATGGCAGGCGATGATTAGACCGCCGGCCAGTGACCAGCGACGCGGGAGTGCTCCGGCCAGCATCCATGTGCAGGCGGCCGACAGCGTCGCCGCGGTGAGCCAACTGCCCGCCAGCGGGTTTCCAAAAAGCAACAGCCCCAAGGCCACTACCAGTCCCAACCCAACAGGATACTTGGAGGCATAGGTTGGCTGCATGATTACGTGCAACGACTGCAGGCTTTGCCAAGCCGCCGGAGTTGGATTGGCAAAGCGGCCATGCAAGAGCGTATCGGCCGCAAGTAGATAGCTGAATTCATCGTGGCACTGAGGCACTGGCTGGATCGCCACTGAAACCAGCATCGCTACCAAAGCGGTGACGATAGCCACCGCAAGAAGGCTAGTTGGCCACATGTACCGCCGCGTGACCAGTGCCATCAGACGGATCACGGTCGCTGTGCCAGCACGACGTATTGGGCCCCCAACGGCAGTCGTTGCAGGTAATGCTCCAGCGGACGCAGGCCAGCCAGCACGCGTGGAAAGAAGAAGAGCGATTGCATTTCCAGCACTTTAAAGCCAGCCGCTTGCAAGCGAGCGGCCGTTTCGTGGTGAGTCAAGCAAATGGCGTCGCGATCGAAAGGTATCCGCGACATGACCCAACGGGTGCCAGGATTCCATGGATTATTCTCGAAGATCGCCAACAAACCCCCGTGTTTCAAAGAGCGAAAGAGTCTCTCCAATTCCGCTGGTCGTTGCTCAGGTGCAATATGATGAAAAACCCCAGCAGAGTATGCTAAATCGAACGCCTCTTGTGGCAAAGAGTCTGAACCTTGTTGCCAATGGAAGCGATGTCGATACTGCAACGAACTCGAGAAACGTCGGTGAGCGATGGCGAGGGACGCGAGTGAACAATCGATGCCGGTCACGTGAGCACCAGCGAAGTGGTCCAGCAATGCGGGCACCGCGTTGCCAACTCCACACCCGAAATCCATCAACGAAGTGGGATGTGAACCGCAATATCGCTGGGTTAGCTCCACGAGCTTGCGGACGCGTCCATGGACAAAATAGTTGGCCGACTCGCCGCTTAGCGAAATGCCGCATTGCAGTTGTTGCTCGTAACATTGAGCCACAGAATCAAAGGTTGTAGCTACCGAACTCATTGTGGACTCCTCTCATTCTTTAGCGACGCCGCATGCGGAGAACGCTTAGCAAAAAGCTGCTTGAAGCCGCTTGCACCCCCAAGGCAATGGCGCCTACGGCAGGAATAAGCACGCGTAGCGTCTGAGAATAATCGAGGGCTGCAAAACCGCTGTCAAACCATATACTCAGTTTCCATAGAACCACGCCCATTCCGCTAGACACCAAAGCCGCAGATAGCAGCAGGCAGCGCTCGAGAGTAAAAGTATGGGACAACTGTTCGAGTCGTTCGTCACGCGGTAAGAGGCCCTCGAACCCTGCAAAGGTCTTGGCTAATACTCCACAGGCGGCCACCTGGACCGCCACCAAAATGGATAGTGTGGCGACGAGTAACGTATGTGCATCGAAGGCAATGTTAGCAATCTGCCAGGGACTATAAACCAGTACGTAGCCCATTAGACCGAAGACTGCGAGCATCGTGGCGGGTGCCAGGAAGGCCCAACGCGGACTCTGAATCAAAAAATATCGCAGCGTTTTCCAGCCGTCATGAAAGGTGCGTAGATGGGGACGATGCGCGCTCCGCCCGTCTGGATGCAACACGATCGGTATTTCCGAAATACGTGCTCCAAATAGTGTGCTTTTGATAATCATTTCTGTGGCGAATTCCATACCGGTGCAGCGTTGATCAAGGCGATCATAGAGCTCGCGCCGAAAGGCTCGCATGCCACAATAAACATCGTTAATGGGTGCCTTGAACATCTTTCGAACAAGCCATGTCAGGGCGGGGTTTCCGAGCCGGTGCAGCCAAGGCATGGCACCGGGTAGGACCTTGCCGCCGCCGGCAGGCAAGCGACAACCTTGAACCAAGTCGGCACCTTCGCGCAAGCGTTCGTAAAATTTTGGTATTTGCGTGAAATCATAACTGTCATCCGCATCGCCCATAACGATAAACTGGCCGCGGGCGGCCTCGATACCTGCCATCAGCGCTGCACCGTAGCCGCGTTCTTCGACATGCACAACGCGTGCACCCAGCTCTTCGGCAATTTGCACGGAGTCATCTCGGCTACCGTTATCGGCCACCAGCACCTCGCCACGAATGCCCATTCGATCCAGCGCATAGTGGGCCTTGAGAATGCAATTGCCAACCGTCTCCGCTTCGTCGAGACATGGGATCACCACGCTCAACTCAATCGGTTCCAAGGCGATGATTCTAGGTTCACCAAGCTGTTCAACGTCGATCGCTTGCTTGTCCAACACTCGATCAACAGCCAACAAGTCGATCAGGTGGTCAAAGCCCCGTTCAATTCGATCCGTGGTTGATTGTCTGCTCCTTCTCGGTAAGGCTACTTCACGTAGTTCCGAGCGACCAGCATTCGTTTCGAGCTGCCCCATTGCACGTTCCCGATAGCTATATGCGCGTAGATATGACAATTCGTCATCCAAACGTAAGCCACCGCAGACAGGGGTCAAATGAACTGTCTATCCGTGACTGTAACTTTTGCGCAATGCTTGACGATTGTGCCGAAGACTCCTGAAGATAGGTGATTCGAGACACACACCGGACGGCGCGCGCCGTTCCGCTAAAATTCTGGCATGGCTTAGAGGAATAGGGTTCACGGCCTATTGTGGCAAGGGCTTGCCCGTGTGGTTTTTCCTTGTCAGCTTGCACGTTCACCAGTGTCGAGTTTTCGCGACGGCTAGAATGTGAAAGGACGCAGTGATTTCCCCTAATAAATCGGACAACTGGTTAATCGACGGGCAAGCTGCTAAGTCTCAATAACCACTGGCAAGCCAGTGCCACACAAAACAAGAAAACCCCAATATCCAATATGGGCACCACATCCAATATGGGCACCGCACTGGGCGCGACTACTCACGGCCGTTGGATCGAGGGCCGTTGAGTTGCTCGCTCTGCCCATTTTCCTGTGGACTATTCGGCTTTCCTTTTTGGCCACGCTGTTGTTTTTCTAACATGGCGCGGAGCGCTTTGCCCATTGAGCCCGATGCCAAACCTGGCGACAACTGCAGGATTTCGACGTTTCCCTCAGGCTGAGCGGCTTTGTCAAGTTCCGCAACCATTTCGAGCACCAATTCCAACAGCGGCTCGCCGCGGGCAGAGACCAGTACCGAGTTGGTGATCACATCCGCGCCCAACGACAATTCTCCTTTAAAATTGGAGCTTAAACCGCCATCGGCCTGGACCGTTTCAAAGTTCGCGTTGCGCTTGTTTTCACCATTGTTTTTCCCAGCTCCCTGGTTCGCCTGAAAAGCGGCGTCGTTGGAGCTGAGCAGATCGCGGTAAGCGTCTTTAATCGTGGCGACAATCGATTCAGCGTTGGAGTACTTGATACGCACCAGCTTGGTGTAGCGCACATCTTTCCCATTCACTGGATCGGGCACATCCCATAATTCGATCAGCTCCTTAATGGTCTGTCGACGAAGGTCGTCAGCACCAATTGCAACAATCGAATTGGTGTCGTTGTCAGCGATAAATCTCAATTCAGCCTTCTGTCCTAATTGCCGTGGTTCCTTCTTGGGCGTTGGCACGTCGTAAATCCAAGAGTAGAAACGATCCCGACCGGGATCCTTTTTTTCCTTTTCGAAATACTCATCGAGGTTGAGCTTGACCCAAGAAGCCCGGGCATACTTGACGACAAACACATCGTACGGGCGACGCGGTGGCTTATTGGTTTGCATGATCTCTTCCAATCGATCGAGCGCGGCGGTGTCGCTCGACTGAATAATCAACTGTCCACTCTCATCCACCGAAATCGTGATCGGCGCTTGTGAAGTTATCGCATCATCTGCGGTCGCTTCTCGACTGCCTTCTTCGCGCAAGGGATCGTTCCCAGTCCGCTTACCGAGTTGCGGCAAGGTCCTGCGCTGCGGTGGTTGAGACTGCGTCGCGTCACTTGGCTCATCGACAACTGTGGCGACGAGCTTGTCGTGGTCTGCCGAAGCGGTATTGAGGCCAGTAATCTTTTGCTTATCAACTACTTTGTCGTCTGGTACTTTGTCCTTGGGCGCAGTCTCCTCCGGGACCTCGAACTCTTGTTCACCGGGTAGGATGAGGGGATTGGGAGAAACGCGTTCCCACTGCTCCTTGAGTCGTTTGAGATATTCGTAAGTCTGGGGCTGACGCGAGGCGTCGATCACGCGCACGGTACTCCGCCTGCCGTCAGGCGGAGGCAACTCACCCAATTTCACCAGCAAGCCTTGCACTTCCTCCATCTCGATTGGGTTGGCCCACAATAAGACTTGATTGTCTTGCAGATTGGCCCCGACCCGCATCTTGTCTGATTTCTTGTTGCTTGTGCTGCGTGAGGAATAACCGAAGTCGTAATACGAATAGCGGTTGCGGCTGTCGTCCTTCGCTTCGTCTTCCGCCCCCATCAGAAACTTGATGCTCCCCGCCACATCCTCGGCATCCAATCGGCGAAGCTGGATGACATGTGCGTTCCGCTGCGAACCATCGAGCCGATCGATAACCGATTGGATCATGTATTGATCTGCAATAGATGCGTAAGCGATGATCGCATTGTTATTTTCATCTACCTGCAAGCGAGTCGAGGGCTCGAGCACATCCATGGCCAAGAGCGATTTCACGAGATCGGATGGGGTCAGCGAAGCGAGGCGAAAGACTTTCATACGAATGCCCATCCGTTCGAAATCCGCGGAGG
>JBBQRC010000200.1:0-8131 GCA_038215215.1 Pirellulales bacterium | reverse complement strand
GGCATGCACCGTGTGAGCATGGCCATGTACCGTGTGATGATCGTTCAAAAAATCCGCCAGCGTCGTCTCGTGAATCAGCAGTCCCGGTTCGCCACGCTGACCGAGTCGGATAGTCTTTGCACTCTCCGCCACCGCATCTAGCAAAAAATGTTCCTGCGTCGAAACCAGCTTGTGATGCGTGCCAGTTGAGGTGATCTCACAGTCTCCCGCAACATAACTCGATGCGCGGCGGCGCAACGGATAGACATTCACACCAACGTCGTTCCCGATATGTCCAGCATGAGTTCGGCCGTAGCCCAATGGCAATGTAATACAGCCCTCGGCATGCCCCGGCATAATGTAAACTGCAATCTCGATGCTGCTGTACTTGCCTGCGGTAATGCGAACAACATCGCCGGTCTGCCAGCCCTCTCGATCCGCATCCGCGGGACTCACCAGGGCCGCGTTGTCCCAGGTCAGTTTGGTGAGCGGTTCGGGCAGTTCCTGTAGCCAAGCGTTGTTTGCAAATCGACCGTCGTGAGATTTTGAGTCGGCGACGAAGCAAATCTCCCATGCGGAGCTAGCACGTGAGCCATTGGTGCCAGCCTGGAATTCGGCAACTGGTCTAATAGGCGTTTCGAGGCCCGCGGTATGCGCCGTGGGCTCAAAAAGTTCGTAGCTACTGCCGGCTTTCAGCCCTGCGTGCAGTGCAATTTCCCAATCCTTTTGCGATGCACCGTCGAAAATCTTGTCAAACGTCGCACGCACCAATGGTAATCCGCTGGAAGCGTTTTGGCTTGACAGCATCGCCAAAAGCTCAATGGGTGACTTGCCCTCGTACAAAGGCAGGATCAACGGTTGTTGTAACGTGTACGTTCCATCCCAAGCTCGGCCATCACCCCAACACTCGAGGAAATGAGCTGCTGGTAGGTGCCAAGAGCAAGCTTGTGAAGTCTCGTTGTCGTGCATGCTCAAATGGATCGACGTCAACGGCCGCGACTCACTCGACTGCAAGTTTAGGGGCGTATCGGCGGGAGCATCGTAGATCGGATTTCCGCCAATGATCACCAGCGTGTCGAGCACATTGCCTTGCAGCAATTCACTCAACTGGCTGATCTGCGAAAGACACTCACGGCCACTCTCTTCGGTATACCTCACGCACATGCCAACATTCCCGAGCCTCGCATTGATGGCGTGAACTAGATGCTGCGCATGTGGCGACAGGCTAGGCCCGGCCACCGCGATACCCGACTTTCCTGCTGTGTACAAATCAGCGGCGGCCTTATCCAACACGGCGACCTGACCTTCGCTCAACCCACCTGGATTTGTTTCGAGTATCCCCAACCGATAAGCAAGATAGGCAGCGCTAGCTTCCACCTGTGATGGTTTCAAAGGCAGACGAATATCTGCTACGCTACCAGTAATGGACAGCCCAGGTTCCACGACGATCAGGCGGTTCATTTGGCCGGCATCCACGGATCGCCGACCCGCAGCCCAATCGCGCGCGTGCTTCAAGTGCGCCGGATGGCTTCCAAGCAAATCGGCGTCAAACGATACAATTACAGAGGCTTTCGACAAGTCGTACTGCGGACGAAGCACTTTGCCAAACGCGGCCAAGCTTCCGGCATACTCGCTGTCGCGATGCAACGGTACGTACTCAAACCAGCGCGCATTGGGAAACGATTCCGAGAATTCGGCTCGCAGGCGCTGCCACGTCGGGCTACTGGTCGGCTGAATGAGAATCCCCAACCCATCGCCTTGACGAAAACGCGATGCTTGGAAGTGTGGACCCGAGAACGCTTGGAAATCGTCCCACGTTCTGGAATGCTTTTGCTCAGATCTTTGGAGCACATGCCGACTACGATCGGGATCGTACAACTCTAAGACACTCGCTTGAGCCATCGCACTGGACGCACCGCTGGAAAACGGATGTTCCGGATTACCCTCAATTTTGATCGGACGTCCGTCGTAGCTTTTGGCAAGCAACCCAGTCGACACACCATCGATTTCGATACTAGTAGCATAGTATTGAGGAACACCTGGGATAAAACCCTCGGGCCGCGACGATTGGGGACGCACTTCTTCGACAGGCCAACGACGACAACCCGTGCTGGTAATCCCCGCCAACGCCATCGACGCGCCAAGTAATCCTAAGAATTGACGTCGGTTGGCCGAATCAATCGCTTGGGCAAGTCCAGGAAACTCCTGCTCGATGTACTGCTGAAGCTTGGGAGAACCGGCGAGGTGTTCCAAGCTGCGATAATAATCGCCATGGCGTAAGCTTCCAGCCTGAGTTTCTTCGCTGGCTTCTGCAGTCGCAAGCTGTAAGCTTACGCCACGATTGTTGTTTTCTATCGGTGACATGTCGTGCAGCTTGTCATGAATTGTTGGGACTGAACGTGATACACTGCGGCTAGCTCTGCTCCGAGTTCGGATTGTGTCTTTCCTGTCGTGGTAACGTCCCACGTCATACTGGTGACTTGATCGCGGGGACGTAAATAATTCTGCGGCGCACGGTGACACTCTAAACACCACGCCATCGACAACGGCTGAACCTGCCGAACTTCCTCCATCTCGGTGATCTGGCCGTGACACTTCTGGCAGGCTACGCCCTTGTTGATGTGGGCCGAATGATTGAAGTACACGAAATCCGGTAAGTCATGGACTTTCACCCACGACACGGGCGTGCCTTTCTCAAAGCTCACCCGAACTGCCTCCAGTTGCGGGCTATCCGACTTGATTCCCGCGTGACAATTCAGGCACGTTTGCGTCGGAGGAATCGCGGCGAAGGCGGCTTTCTCGACTGTTGAATGGCAATAACGACAATCGATTTGCAATTTGCCAGCGTGAACCGCGTGAGAAAACGGTAACGGCTGCTTCGGCTGATAGCCCACGGCTCGCGTGGTGGGCGAAAGCCCGAGTGTGAGGACCAGCGGTAGGTATGTCAAAACACCGATGGCGAAGATCAACGCGGCCGGGAACAGGTAGTTCGACCAAGGCGGAAAGTAGAAACGATCGCTTTCGACCGTATCGCGCTCAGATGTTTCTTCCATAGTGAAAATCCTTGCAACCTCTTCTGCTACGACACGTTCACAACATCAAAAACCCAACCACATACACGGCCAACCAAGCGACCGCAGCGACGATCCAACCGAGCGTCGACCAAGTCCACTGTGCCTCGTCATCGTCCGCAGAATGTTCCTGCAGACTGCGCAAGAGCACATTGCTTGACGCGACCATCACGCCAAGTAAAAACAGCCCGTGAATGCCGGTCAGCGCCAGCGTGAATACCGTTATTAAAATCGACTTGCGCCCTTGATCGCGCGCAGCCAATAAAACATCATCGCCAAGGTCTCGGCGGCCATCTAGCGATACGGTGCCGGTCGGCGGTGACGTTGCCGCTGGCACCACCCATTTCGCAAGCTGCACCGGCGGTGGGGCATTGGGATCCACTGTTCCGGCCGCACCTGGCGACTCCGTTTGAATCTTCCGCACAAATGCGACCAAATGCGCGACCTTGTCGTCACCCAAAAACGGATTACCGCCGCGTGCTGGCATGACCTTCTTGGTCTTATTAGCGGGATCGGTAGCGGCTCGGCCCAAACGAATCACGTTGGCAATAGCAGCGTCATCCGCCGACGCAACAAAGGAACTGCCGCGAAGGGACGGCGCCAAGTTGGGCAGACCATTGCCTGTCGGTCCGTGGCAAGTAATACAGGTCGTCGAGAAGACCTTGCGCCCCTCCTCAGCGTCACCAGTCACAACGGCCGCAACGACTGAACCCGTTTCACCACCCAATGAATCACGGTGCGAGTAATCCATCACGATCGGATCGGTACCGCAGGCGCGTGCCACAGAAATTACATGAATACCCAGCGCGATCAGACCACAACTAATTGCAATCGCAAAGTGTGCGAACACAGCGCGCGATAGCGTGGCTCTACTACTTTCAGACGCTTGGCGAGCGGCCGCATTGGACCAATAGAGATTTGCCAGCGCCCACACCAGAGCCGCGCCGGCCAGCAACGCCCAGCCGCGATCGAATGACCGTTGGGATGCATCATCAACGGCTACATACGTTGAGGCGACGACCACCAACAGCCCCAGACCGACAAGTGTTGTTAGCAACAGCACCGCCAAGACAGCAAACAGCATTGGCGGCACCACCAGACCACGCCACGCAATATGCGGTCGCATGATTTGGAATGCAGAGCCTGCGGAAGGGGTGGGGGCATCGACCATCGCGGGTCCTCGGCATAGGTGAAAGAATTCCGCTTGACCTGAATTACCGAAATGCTACTCTTTAATTCGTTGGTATGCAATCGAGGAGGGGCGAAGTTGGGGTGCCTGCGACATTTCGCCCCGCCAGCTAGTGAGAATCCATCAGGAGAACTACGGATGAAATCAATTCAGCGCAATTTATGGATCGGCCTAGCAGGGCTCGCATTTTTGTTGGTCTTGATACTCGTGTATGCCCAAATCAATGCTTCGCAAAATTTTGATCTCAGCTCGCCGGCGCGGGTTGAATCTATGAATCCCTAGCAGGATTTGCCCGGAATGTTTGCCAACTCCAGTTCGCCCATGGTTCTTCCCAATCCTGCCGTTTTGCCAATTCCAACACAGGAACAAACTCATGGTTTCTGACGACACAGACGCAGTATTGTCTAGCTACCGTCGCTGCATGAGCAGCGAACAGTTTGCAGATACTTTTTACATTCTGTTTTTGGCGAGTTCGCAGGAAGTGAAAGCCAAATTTCAATTCACTGACTTCGTCCATCAGAAGCTGGCGCTTCGACAGTCGTTGTTGACGATGATCCTCTTCAGCCTGAATCAAGAGAGTAACCAAGATCCACTGATCCAATTGGCGATTCGACATGATCGAAACCATGGCGATATCGCTCCACACCTCTACTCGCTATGGCTCGAAACTCTATGCCTGGCTGTCGAACAGCACGATCCAGAGTTTACCCCGAGCCTTGAACAACATTGGCGACGTGCGATGCAGCCGGGGATCGATCTATTGATCTCACGATATTGATCTACTCGTCCGAGGGTCGCGAGCTAGCGACTCCCACGGATGAAGGCGGTTCAACTTTAAAGCCGCATGACTTTACGGAAGTCTTCGCGGGCGCAAGCGATCGCGTCGCTTGGCCCAGCGATATTCGGCTGAACGATCAAGGTCACCCTTTGAGCCCTTTCCACTGTCACGCCTTTCTAGCCAATTCCGGCGAACAGGAGTGATGAGACTACGTTCACTGTTATTTCTTGGGCTTGGAGCTCGTTTGCGGAGCTTTCGGCTTTGCATGTTGGAACGTTGCGAAGGTAGTGTTTCGGAGAAAGTCTTCGATGACTTGATTCATCGCGGCGATGGAATTGTGCAATGGGCAAGGGGCGTTATTGCCACACCAACCAGGACCGTAGGGACACAGCCCTTCTGTCGCTCGCTCAAATAGTTCGGCGACATCCATAAGCGAAATCTCTGCTGGCGGTTTGGCCAGTCTATAGCCGCCACCGGGTCCGGGCGAACCGACGATCAGACCGCCACGCGAGAGTTCCGTGAGTATTTTTCCAACCAATGGAATCGGCAGATTGCGACTCTCGGCAATCTGTTTACTTGATGCGACGGTACCCGCTGTATAGAGCTCTGCTAAGCGACTCAACGCTGCAATCGCATTTTGTGTGGTCTTCTGATGAATCATGGACAAGGAATTCGTCTATTGTGGTAAGTGGGATGAGCTTCCAGCTTTCCTGGACTGGGTCTACTCTAGCTCGATGGGTAACAATCGCTAGCTGGAAACGCAAGCCACAGCAAATCTGGCTACCTGTGGCATTATGTAGCACATGGTCGATTTTGCCCACACCCTGCTTGTTTAGTATCCCAACAAACTCTATTATCCAATTCCAGAAACACACCTCTTTATTTCTTGATTAGGTAGCAACCTGTTCGGGAGAGACTTGCGATGGCTGAGAAGACTGGAAATCGACGGCAATTCTTGTTTCAATTGACCGCAGCCGGGGCGAGTGCTGCAGCCATCCGTGGCTGGGCACAGGACGCCAGGCAAAGCATCGAACCGTTGACGGTCGAGAACCCGTTAGGAACTTATCCCAATCGCAACTGGGAGCAACTCTACCGTGATCTCTACAAATCGGACTCGTCGTTCGTGTTCCTCTGTGCTCCAAACGACACACACAATTGTCTACTCAACGCCCACATCAAAAATGGCGTCGTAACGCGGATTAGCCCCACGTTTGGATTCTCCAAAGCAACTGACTTGCAAGGCAATCAGGCGAGCCAGCGGTGGGAACCGCGGGTGTGTCAAAAGGGACTGGCTTTGGTGCGGCGATTCTATGGTGACCGTCGCTGCAAACGCCCGCTGGTCCGCAAAGGCTTTAAAGAGTGGGCCGACGCGGGTTTCCCGCGCGATCCACAAACTGGCGCGGTGGACGCTGACAAATATCTCAATCGCGGCCGCGATCCGTGGGTTACCGTTTCCTGGGACGAAGCGTTTGCGTATTCAGCCAGTGCGATGGCCAACATTGCGGGAACTTACAGCGGCGATGCGGGCAAGCAGCGACTGCTCGCGCAAGGCTACGATCCGTTGATGGTCGACGCGACGGAAGGTGCGGGGACTCAAACACTGAAATTCCGTGGCGGTATGGCCGCCCTGGGTGCAACTCGCATCTTTGCCCAGTACCGCATGGCCAATTCGATGGCCTTACTCGATAGCAAGGTGCGCGGTGTCGACGCGGACCAGGCCATCGGCGCACGTGGTTGGGATAATTTTTCTTGGCATACAGATTTGCCACCAGGACATCCGATGGTCACGGGGCAGCAGGCGTTGGACTTCGATCTGTGCAATGTTGAAAGATCGAATTTGATCTTGGTCTGGGGGATGAACTGGATTTGTACCAAGATGCCGGACTCGCATTGGCTGACCGAAGCGCGAATGAAGGGTTCCAAAGTCGTCGTGATCGCGGCTGAATATTCGGCAACCACCAGCAAAGCGGATGAAGCGTTTATCGTTCGGCCAGGAACAACGCCCGCGCTGGCGCTCGGTTTGGCCCAAGTCGTGATGGAGGAAAAACTCTACGATGAAGCGTTCGTTACCAGCCACACCGACTTGCCGCTGCTGGTGCGTATGGACAACGGCAAGATGTTGCAAGCCGCCGAAGTATTTCCGAACTATAAGACGGAAGAACTCCACAACGGCATATTGGTAACCAAGCCCGGCGAGAAGTCGCCTGCGCCATTCAAGCAAGCGTCGGCAGTCATGACCAGCGAGCGTCGCGAAGCGTGGGGCGACTACGTCCTGTGGAATTCACAGCAGAATGCGCCGCAAGCGATCCACCGTGATTTGGTTGGTAAATTTTTCTTGGACACCCACGTTAAGCCTGCTTTGACCGGCATGTTCGACGTCAAGTTGGCTGATGGTACAACGGTCCAGTGCCGCACGGTCTACGACGTGACGAAGGAGTTGCTCGACGGCTCCTATACGCCGGAGCAAGTCGAAAAGCTCACATGGGCACCGGCAGATGCGATTCGCAAATTGGCCAAACAGATTGCGGCCAACCCTGAAAAGACCATGTTCGCGATCGGTATTGGTCCGAATCAATACTTCAACAGCGACCTGAAAGACCGTGCCATCTTCCTGATCGCATCCCTCACACGCAACGTCGGCTTTCCTGGCGGGAATGTCGGTTCGTTTTCGGGCAACTATCGATCCGCGTTCTTTAGTGGTCTGGGACAATATATCGCCGAAAATCCGTTTGCGCCCGAGTTGGATCCTGCGAAATCGGTGACGAATTTGAAGAAGTACTATCGTGGTGAGTCGGTTCACTATTTCAATCATGGCGACACGATTCTTCGTTATGGTGATGCTATGTTAACTGGCAAATCACACTTGCCGACGCCTACGAAGTCGATCCACGTTTCCAATTCCAATTCGCTGATTGGAAATGCTAAGGGGCACTACGAAACAGTCATGAACACGCTCAAGCGAGTTGAGTATGTGGGGGTGAATGAGTGGTGGTGGACCGCGAGTTGCGAGTACGCCGATGTCGTTTTCCCAGTCGATAGCTGGGCCGAAATGAAGTATCCGGATATGACGATCAGCGTCACCAATCCGTTTTTATACATTTTCCCCGCCACACC
>JBBQRC010000199.1:0-8157 GCA_038215215.1 Pirellulales bacterium | reverse complement strand
AGGACAACGGGGACACCCACAATTTTGATCTCGACCGGAGCGTTGAACGGGGAATGCAACAGGGAATGCAACAACGCGGACACCCACAATCTTGATCTCGACCGAGGCCGCAAGGAATGCGTTGCTCTTTATGATCCACATCGATGGTCTTCAGCGGACGATGACGACAAATCTGCGCCCGTACCAGTTCAAATCGCCCACTGCGACCATGCAAAACCGTTCGCAATCAACAAGGGCATCGGCAAGCGCCGAAAGAGGCTGGTTCTAAAATGGGTGCTTGCAGATCAGGTCGGTCGAGGTCGCATCAGCAACTCTGCGCTGCCAATTCCTTTCAACCATCGCTGACCTATGGCGGCGGTTTTCTCGATCAAGGACTGCGCGCTGCCAATCGCGCGCCAGTAGCGGGTTTCAGTGCCGAGCATCTGTTGGTGCCATTGCGAATGGCTGAGTCCGAGTTTGCGCAGGATCGGCGGTTCGATTGCAGCGACCTTGCCTTGCTTGTCCGGACGCGTCAGGCGGGCAGTCCAGTCGATCAAGTGGAGATAGTCTTCCGTGCTGATCGGAAGGAAAGCGAGCAGTTCGCTTGAGTTGACTGGACTCAGTCGAACTTTGGCGGCGTCAGTATTCGCCTTGATGCGGTTGATGCGATGGAGGGCGCTGGTGTTGGATGAAGATTCCAGATTGTCGGCGATGCCTGCTCGAATCAGGTTCAAGTCGACGTAGCTCATACAGGTGAGTACGTGCGTATTGTCACCCACCTGACCATCTATTGCCACCACAGCTGACCAAAGTCGGCAGCTGAACTGACCAGCAGCACGACCTTGCTGGCCAATGAGTGGTGCACCGCTTGAGGTGGTCAGTTGCCTGCCAAGGTACTTCAGCACGGCTGTCAGCTCTCGGATGAACTCCGCCTCCGCCTAAGGATAAGCGGTGCAGCAATTTTGCAAACACTAGCGATTGCAGCTTGAGATTGACATGCCCCTCTGCCACGATGCGGCTCAAAGTCCAGGGAGGAAATACAATGAACTCGATGACGAAGCTGCTTCGCCTTGTACGAATGAGCGGACTTCTCGGAATGCTCTTGAGCGCCCATGCCGCGCTCGCTTCTATCGATCCGCCGGTACTGGTGCCCAGTGCGCCAGTAGAAAACCAACTCGTATCCGTCAGCATCGCAGCTGATTTCTGCGATGGCTTTATTGAGTGGGAAGGCTATCCCCAAGTTATCCGTACCGGAAACAATGTTCGACTAGTCGTCTATGCCCAGCATGTGGGATTCATCGACTTTTGCGTTTTCCCTCCGCACACCATCACGGTTCCAATTGGGGCATTTCAATCGGGTGTCTACTCCGTGCAAGTCGACAGATTCTACATAGATGATCTGAAAGGGCCGCTTACAGAGACGTTAGCCACAATTCCCTTTGAAGTCAGTGGTCTGGTTGCCGCTGTTGCTCTACCTTCAACCAGCTTCTTTTCTTTGATCTTCCTCGGTTTTGGTCTGCTTTTTGCGGCTGTTGTCACCAAGATGCGGCGTCTATCGCCCGGGATATTTCTTGTGCTGTTTTTGGTGATCCCGCTAAACACCTACGCCGGCACAGCGGAAGGGTACGTGCATATCGAAGTCTTGATAGCAAACGATCCTTTGGCACCCAAGCCAACTGACGTGGTCGAATGGTTGCGGTCTTCCTCACGCTCCAAAACACCACCCCTTTCGAGTTTGGCCGCGCTCTCTCCGGAGAGTGGCTACTACCTCCTTTTCCCTCGTGCATCCGGCGATTTCTTGTCTTGGATAGAGGCCAATCAAAATTCTGCGCGGGCTCGACTTGAGCGCTACATTGTCATTACGTTTTCACCCGATACAGACCTTCCATCTACCTTGCAGTCATTGCGGGCCGATGACTATGTCGTGTCGGCCAACGAGTCAGTGGAACTGAGCCCTTCCTCTACCCAATTGATCAACTTTGGATTTGAGGAGTCAGGCTTTGCTCCCACCGCAAGCGTTAATCAATATGGCCGTGAGCAACTTAACATCGAAACCGCTTGGCAAATTAGTGGCGGCTATTCGCTCATAGGTGCTGCAGACACGGGGCTTGCTACGGCGCATGCCGCCCTTCGCCAGTTCTCCGCTTCTGGGCAATACCTCGGGGGGAACTTTATTCCTGCAGCATCAAAAGATGTCGCGATTCCGGAAGGCACCGCGTTATATACGCTCGACTTCGACGTTGATGAAGCACAACCGAGGCAATGGCCCAGCACATCCAATTGTTACAACGGCGGGGTGCCCATTGGCCCGTCGAACGCAGGGCACGGAACTCACGTCTCCGGTTTGATCGCGGCCAATGGAAGTGCTGGCAATGTGAAGGGGACATGCAAAAATTGTGGGCTTGCCATGGGCAAGTACGCTTGGGATTCGTGCCTGTCGAACGGAACGGTCATCCTGACCACATATCCCGGTGCAAATGTTCGAGCGATCGAGCACCTCGTCAGTTCTGGAGCTCAAATACTAAATGGAAGTTTTGGGCAATTCACCAGTGCGTATAATGTATGCGCGGCGCCGCCGCTCTCGCTAGCATCATTATGTGATGCGCTTGAATATGCGGCCGCATCCGATGTTGTGATCGTTGCCTCCTCTGGGAATGCCCGCGAGAGAATTGATTTTCCCGCCAGTGATTCGAGATCAGTCGCTGTCGGGGGAATTAATAGCTCTGCACAGTTATGGGTGAAACCTGGAACGAATCCACCATGTTCGGAATGTGGATCAAATTACTCAACTCTTACAGATCCGAATGAGAAAAAACAGGAGGTTGTCGCTTCCGCTGAAGCTGTTTGGTCGACGACATACCCAGGGTACAACTGGGTGACAAGTTTGGCGTGCGGAGATGCGTTTCCCGGCCCTGGTTGGGGCAACGGAGAAGGCCTGTGCACAGGAACTTCAATGTCAGCACCACAAATTTCCGGGGTTCTTGGCATTTTGAGATCGATTAATTCCTTGGTCTCCGTGAGCGCGCCCGTACCGACATTCCCGAACCCCGTTGGCATTCGAACGGTACTTGCCAACACAACCTTTGAAGCCCAGGCATCCCAACCTTGGAGCGCTACCAAAGGCTATGGCATACCAGACGCTGCAGCAGCGGCGCGTGAGATGTTGGGTAAAGTATACAATCACGATGTGGTGAACAGAGCAACACCTCTCTTTCGCCTATACAGTGCAACTAACAAGGATTACGCCGAAGTCAGTTCGCCTCAGTACGCCCTAGCACTTTTGAGGGGTACGTTCTCAGACACGACGAACCCGCCGTCGGTGAGTTATTCCCCAAGTGGTCCGCTTGTACCAGGCTATTCCGCATTTCCGCAGGGTGCGGGTGAAGGCCCGTGGGGCGCTCCCCGATCAGCGACCTATGTGCTCACGACCGAACATCGGACACGGCCCTCTTTTCCGCCCCTCATCCCTTTGTACTTGATTGACCGTACTTATAGCTCTGGCACGAA
The DNA here is from genome assembly GCA_038215215.1 of Pirellulales bacterium. Taxonomy (GTDB): domain Bacteria; phylum Planctomycetota; class Planctomycetia; order Pirellulales; family Pirellulaceae; genus Aureliella. The sequence continues at coordinate 4,671 of JBBQRC010000199.1, read as the reverse complement.
TCGGGATCTGACTCTCATCACATCACAGCATATTCCACAGGCTCGAACCTCGGGATACAACCTGCGAAACATTCAAGGCTACATATATCAAACCTGCTCGCCTGAGCCTCGATGTATTCCGAGTGGCGCTCAAAAGTTCTATCGAGCTTGCAAAACGTCGATCAATGACTGCGCAACCTTTCTTGAAAACGAGCGGATTGCGTTTGAAGGTCAGGGATATACAACGGCGTGGCCCACCGGGAGCAACAAGGTTCTTGGCTACGCCTACCCTGCCGACACGAACGGTGACGGGCTCGTAGATGGTGATGGCGACGGCCTGCCCGACCCATTTGAGCTTGTGGCTGGCACCAACCCTGCTCTGGCAAACTCAGACGGTGACAGTCAGTCAGATGGTGTGGAATATCCCATGCGCGGCGTTCCGGTATCCGACCCTTGCAGTGGCAGCGGCGCAAAGAATTGCCTCGCAGACATTCTGTTCATCGACGGATTCGACTAGCCGTCCATTGCCCTTTTCATGCTCTATTTCTTGATGAGAAAGAGGTCGGAAGGTCCGGCATCAGCTCCTCCCCAGCTCCGTGCGCTTTTGAATCAGCCACGGTCGCACGCAGAGTTGATGAACGCACAAACCCATGAGCGCTAGCATGACCGCCACTCCCACAAGCTTCAGCACCAAGATCGGCGCAGGGCTACTCGAGTGCGCTGCCAGTAGCCATGCATAGAGCATATGAAGAGCCAACAGGCCTATCGCTGCCCGTCCGAACACAGCGAAACCGCGACTTGCCGCCAGTTGCACTCCGTGCGCACCGAGGCGTAGCGAGCTCGTAAACCCCATCAAGCGAATCTCTCTGTCCGTCAGATCCGCGGCGTGCTTTAGTCGAATCAGACTTTCCCGGAAACGTCGTGGGCGGTCGAAGCCGAAGCGCGCAATGAACGTGCGCTCATCGGCAATCGCTTGACGATCATGCTCGTCAACGAAAAGGTCATCAGCCGTCAACGCCCCTTCGCGAACGGCATTCAGCAACTCAGATTTCAGCTTATGCCATTCGATATCGGGTTCCTTCACGCAAGGATCTTTTCTCGAAAATGGAATGACAGTGCGATTAGAATGTTGTTCGGGCGGCTTGTTCATCGGCGCACCGCGATCGAGAGCAACTCCCTCACCGAGCCGGCCTCCAAGCGCCCCTTCTCGGCACTCAGCGCATAGAGCGCCCTCAATATTCGAATGCGCATGGCCGGTTTGAGCACCTTGCCCATTGCGGCCAACTCGGTGTCGACGCATTGGACGATGGTGTCGACCAATGCGAAGTCCATCGTGCGTGTGGCGGCTTTCACGGGCTCCTCGCCGGGACCGGCCAGCAGCCAGACCGGATCGATCCCGTAAATCTCGTACAGTGCGCGATACAAGGCCACGGGCATCTCCCGCTCACCCCGCTCGTAGTTGGCGTAGGCCCTCAGCGACAACCCGAGTGTGTTGGCAAACGCTGCTTGGCTCAGTCCGGTCGTACCACGAACCATCGTGAGCCGCATACCGAGATCATTGTTTTGATCGTGGCTTGCGATACTACTCATTTATGCCTACAGTGAGTCTCATTGTTGCCTGATAGGGTATCGCCTTGCGTCGCGAAAGGGAACGCCACGAACGGATCAAGATGCGCCTACGGCTGGCAGGTAGCTCGCTGGCGCAGGTGGCGAGGGAGTTGCGCGTGCAGCCAACGACCGTTACTTCAGTGTGCCAAGGGTATCGGCGCTCACGTCGTATTGAGGATCTCATCGCAACCAAACTGTCGACCACTGCCGCCCAGCTCTGGCCGGAGCGGTACCTTTCTCAGCACACAACCTCTGAAATCTTGATTCAGAATAGTCGAACAGGAGAATCCTAGCCCGGAACCGATAACCACTAGGCAACAAAAATTACGGGCGCAAAAAAGGCCGACGTTGTGCCGACGTCAGCCTTTTGAGATTGCAGTGTCGAGAGCCCCCGACACCCGCATTCTCATTCGTAAACTCCGATCCTGTCAACCACGTGGCCTGACCCAGGCCCGCTTGGCAGTCGGCTGCGCTCGCCTGATCCGCACCCGAATGAGACGTTTACATGGTCCAGAAGAATCTGTGTCGCCTGCTGCTTACTACCGATCTGTCCAACCGTGAAATTGGCCAGCGCTGCAACATGTCCCACAATACTGCGGGGCGCTATCGCCAACGTTTGCGCGAAGAAGGGCTGACCTGGGAGCAGGTCAGCGAGCTTCCTCAGGAAACTCTCGATGCCCAATTGAACAGCGCTCGTGAACGCAAAAAGAAGAGGTTTGTGGAGCCCGACTGGGCACACGTTCACGCCGAGTTTCCTCGTCACGGCGTAACAATGACGCTGCTTTATGAAGAGTATGCGTCGGGCTTGGACTCACGTCCTATGTCAGACCGTGAGTTTCGGCGGCGATACGATCGCTACAAACGAAAACTCGGTGTCGTTATGCGTCAAGCGCGCCTTCCGGGCGAAGAACTCTTTGTCGACTATTCAGGCAAGCGTCCGAGCATCACGAATCCCGAAACGGGCGTGCGAACGCCGGTGGAGTTATGGGTGGGTGTTTTGGGCTCCAGCCGCAAGACGTTCGTCTACTGCACTCCCTCGCAGCAGCTGCCCGACTGGATCGATGCACATGTGCGTGCATTCGAGTTTTTCGGTGTCCGGCCACAACACCTGGTCCCGGACAATCTTAAGTCAGCCGTTGTCAAGATTTCCCGTAAGGACGGCCACTACATCAATCCCACCTACCAGGCGTTTGCTGACCATTACGATGTGATGGTCATGCCCACCCGCGCCCACAAGCCCAAGGACAAGGCAGCCGTTGAGAACGGAGTGCGCATCGCTCAGATGTGGATCCTCGCGAGACTTCGGAACCGGACGTTCTTCTCACTTCAGGACCTCAACCGGGCTATCGCCGAGCTCCTGATCATCCTCAACAACAAGCCGATGCGCTCGCGTGGCGGCAAAAGCCGAAGCGAGCTGTTCGACGAAATCGATCGCCCGGCCATGCGATCGCTGCCTGTACAACCTTATGAGTTTGCTGAGTGGAAGATTGGGATCACGGTACCGCAGGACTATCACATCGTCTGGGAGCGCAACTACTACTCGGTGCCTTTCGGTTTGGTCACGCGCAAGATCAACCTGCGCGTCACGGCGCATACGGTTGAGGCGTACCACCGGAACCAGTTGGTCGCAACGCATCAGCGATCGTACGAGGTCGACGGCGTATTCACCAAGAAGGAGCATCAACCGCCGGCACATCGCCTGTATGGCGAGGAGCAGATGGCGGAATTGGTCGCGTGGGCCGAAACAGTGGGAGCAGCCGTCCACCAATTCATGCAGCAGCACCAGCAGGCACATTCCGCTGCCGCCTCGATGCAGGCATTCCGCGGACTCAAACGTTTGTCGCGTGACTTCGGCACAGAGCGGCTCGACCACGCATGCGCACGTGCACTGCGCATGCGGGCAATAACCATCACCTCCGTGCGCTCGATGCTTTCGCGCGGCATCGAGAGCACCCCACTGCAGGACGACGCTGCGGCCAACGATCCCATCGCCCCGCACGAGAACGTACGCGGTGCATCCGACTACGAATAGGAGATCTGCCATGAACCACCACCACACTTTCGAACAGCTAAGCGAGCTTCGTTTGACCGGTATGGCCGAAGCTTTCGCGCACCAAATGACCGACTCTGTGTTCACCACTCTGGCATTCGAACAGCGCGTGCAAATGATGGTCGAAGCGGAACGTGCCAAACGCGATAATCATCGCTATCAACGCATCTTGAAGAACGCCAAACTCAAAGTGATGGCGGCCCCCGAAGACATCGACTATCGGTCGGGGCGCGGTTTGGACAAGGCGGCGATGGCAGAGCTGCTGACCGGCTCCTGGATCGCGGCGCATCGAAATGTGCTGATCACCGGATCGACTGGCACCGGAAAGACTTGGATCGGTTGTGCTCTTGGTGTGCAGGCTGCTCGCCAGGGTCTCACGGTGGCGTACCGACGGACGGCCAGATTGCTGGAAGAGATGGCCATCGGACACGAGGATGGAACGATTGCGCGGCAACGCAACCAGTTTGCCAAGGCGCAGCTGCTGATCCTCGACGATTTCGGGCTGACCGCGCTGACCAACCGCGGGCGCTCAGACCTGCTTGAGGTGCTGGACGATCGCGTTGGTGTTGGCGCCACGATCATCCTTGGACAGATGCCGGTAAAGGACTGGCACAACTACATCAACGATCCGGCCTTGGCTGACGCGATACTGGATCGGCTCGTCCACAGCAGCGTCAAACTCGATCTGAAGGGTGAATCCATGCGCCGGGTGAAAAGCCGGGGTGGTCAGTAGGCTGCCAGTACTGGGCAACGTGTTGCCGACCATGGGCACCTTATTGGCAACGGTGGGCAGTGAGCTGGCGAAGCTGGTCAATCCGTCTGCCAGTCGCGGTCATTTTTGTTGGCGAAGCTGGTCAGTTGTTGTGGCGAACGTGGGCAGATGGCTGGCGGTTTGCAGCAGTGCCGCTTCTGGACCGATTCGCGGCCCAAGTGACCCGTGCCGAACGCACTCCCGGATCGGGTGCGCGCATGCAATGGCTCGAAATCGCGCTTGCGCCATTGCAACGCACCGCGTTCGGCGCGCTCATGGCCGC
>JBBQRC010000198.1:0-8173 GCA_038215215.1 Pirellulales bacterium | reverse complement strand
CAGGTCTGCAAACTTTCCGCAGTGAGTGTTTGCCCGTGCAATAGTGCTGGACCGAACAGGCTGAGCACCACCACTCCCCAAAGGCCGTGCACGAGCCCATTGCACCCCGCCCATTTCCAGGCGACGGAGCTCGCGGCGATTTGGTTTGCAGACCCCAATTTAATTGCCATACCCCAACAAATGTGAATTACCCGAACTTACTTGACGAAGTCATCAAAGCTCGAGATCGCCACTTTGGCACCCACATGTAACCCGATGCGTAAGTGACGTGCCGCTTCTGCAGATCACCTCTTGGACGCGTCGGGTTAATAATTGCGTAGACATACTGCCAAACCGGCGTCGCCGAGCTAACTGTGCTGTGAAAAAAGGAAATTTCTCTGTGTTACACCAAAGAATTGCCGTGCAACTGAGCAGCTTTGCCCAGCCGCTCAAGCAAGCCTTGCAAACCGCCGCACGCTTAGGCGCCAATGGAGTTGAGATCGACGCCCGCGTCGACATCAGGCCAAAGGAATTGACCGACACGGGTCGAAGGCAATTGAAAAAGTGGATGGACGACATGAATTTAAGGGTTGCATCGGTCCGTTTTCAGACTCGACGTGGCTTCGATGTCCTGACCGATTTGGATCGCCGCCTCGACGCAACCAAAGATGCCATGCGACTTGCCTATGCCCTTGGTGCACGAGTTGTTGTCAACCAAATCGGCATGGTGCCGGAGGATTCGGCACATCCCGCCTATACGCAGCTGCAAGCTTGCTTGGCCGACTTGGCCAAGTTTGGTCAACATATCGGAGCCATCTTTGCGCCAGAAACGGGCTCGGAGCCGGGGGAGCGGTTGGTACATCTGGTCGAAAGTCTCACCGAAAAGACACTTGGCATCACCTTCAATCCTGGCAATCTCATCGCCAACGACTTTTCCGCAGAGGAAGCTCTGGAAGCCTGCGCTTCCCACACGTTACTGGTGCACGCCCGGGATGCAGTCCGCGATCTCTCGCGCGGCCGCGGGATAGAAGTCCCACTGGGACGTGGCTCCGTCGATTTTGCGTCGCTGTGCGGTAGGCTGGAAGTGGAACATTTCAAAGGCTGGTTCGTAATCGATCGCGAACATTCTCCGACCGCTATCGAAGAACTCGGCTTTGCAGTTTCGTATCTAAAGTCAGTGTCCGAGTGATACAGTCTCATTGCCGTTGGCCCCACGGCCCGTACGTCCACCCTGTGCGAATGGTTGCACATAACTACACTGTAGTTATGCACGTTCTTGCCAGTTAGTTACCAAACTGCATTGCCGTTTAGCCTTCGTTCTCCGCGTCCTCCACATAACTCTGCAGATCGTGCTGCAAGGTTTAGCCACGGTTGTGAAGCCCCTTGATAGGTCTAGAAATGTTGCGTTATTGGACTGCTGGAGAATCGCACGGACGTGCACTGATCGCGCTGATCGATGGTTTTCCGGCTGGACTCGACCTCGACTATTCCATGGTCAACGTGGAACTGGGCCGAAGGCAGGGAGGTTATGGTCGAGGTGGTCGCCAAAAACTGGAAACCGACCAACTTGAGATCTTGACTGGAATCTGGCAGGGCAGAACTTTGGGGAGTCCACTGACGCTGCAAGTCATCAACGCCGACTTCAAACTCGAAAGACTGAAGGAATTAGAGCGTCCTCGGCCTGGTCACGCTGACTTGACGGGCGCAATTAAGTACCTGGGATCGATCCGCGGGGTGCTAGAGCGTGCGAGTGCAAGAGAAACTGCGGTTCGGGTTGCCGCTGGTGCCATTGCCCGGCAGTTACTGCGGATTTTTGGCATTGAAACAATCGGATACGTTACAGAGATCGGTGGACTAGCGGTCGAGACACCCAAAGGGACCATCCACGAACTGCGGACGCTTCGCGATCAAAGCATTGTCTATACGCTGGTCCCAGAGCGTGACGACGAGTACCGACAAATGATTGATCAGACGGCGGCGGATGGCGACACCGTTGGCGGGGTAATGGAAGTGCGCGTGGAAGGCCTGCCGATTGGATTAGGTACACATGCTCAGTGGGATCGCAAGCTTGACGGCCGACTAGCTCAAGCAGTCATGGCCGTGCAAGCGATCAAGGGGGTAGAAATAGGCATGGGCTTCCAGGCGGCAAGGCTTCCTGGCTCAAAGGTCCACGATGAAATTCACTACGACGTTTCGCAAAAACACTTGCCGCATCTCGGTTATGTCCGACCCACAAATAATGCGGGCGGACTGGAAGGTGGCATGACCAACGGTCAACCGTTGATCGTTCGGGCAGCCAAAAAGCCCATTAGTACACTTCGGAAACCACTTGATTCCATCCGCATGGACACCAAGGAACCGCAGCGAGCCAATTACGAGCGGAGCGACGTTTGTGCGGTCTCCGCCGCAAGCGTAATCATCGAACATGTTGTCGCTTTCGAAGTAGCGGCGGCGCTGATCGACAAATTTGGCGGAGACAGCGTCGTCGAAATGCAAGATCGCTATCAACTGTATTTGCAACAAGCTGGTAACCATTGACCGGCGATCCTAAGGAAACTCCTTATGAAGTTAGAGCTATGCGCGGCGGTTGCGTCGAGTCATTCGATCGTGGTGAGGGGGGCGGGTACTAAAAACGCACTTATCGCTGCACCACTCGAGGCAGCAGCCGCGGGCGGAAAGCCGTTCGAAATCGACGCGCAACAGCTACAGGGTATTGTGACTTACGATCCGTCTGAGTTTCTGATCACTGCCAACGCGGGAACCACGATCGCTGAGTTAGCGGCGGCTCTTGTGGAATACAACCAATACCTGCCCTTCGATCCGGTACTGGCTGGCAAGGGGGCAACGCTGGGGGGACCATTGCCAGCGGGATTAGCGGTCCGAACAAACTGTTGTACGGCAGCCTGCGCGATTTTGTGATGGAAATTGAGCTCATCGATGGCCTCGGGCGACTCGTGCGCGGCGGCGGTAAAGTCGTCAAGAACGCTGCTGGCTTTGATATCCCCAAACTCATGGTCGGCAGCTACGGACGACTTGGCGTACTTCTAGAAGCAACTCTAAAAGTCTTTCCAAAACCCCCAGCGTGGGTGACTGTCAGGTTTGAGTTTTCCGGGCTACAAGCAACTTTGCGTGCATTACAACTACTGCAAGCCAACCCGCTACCAATCTCGGCCCTCGAAATCGAACCACCTTTGCGACTGGTGGTCCGCTTTGCTGGTCGCGCGGAAGCGCTTCCTGCCGTCGTCCAGCGCGCCCAACGACTAATGAACTTGTCAGCCAACATCCAAGAGGGTGGCCCCTTAGAATCAACCTATTGGCAACAACTGAGCGAGTTCGCCTTTTTGCCGGCGGACAGCCAACTGATCCGAGTGGCGATGAGTGGCCGAAAGTTATTAGCATTCCACGAGGATCTGCAACGGGTCAGCGGCGTGCAAGTGGTGCGTTATTCGGGGGGCTGCTCGGTCGCTTGGCTTGTAGTCTCGTCCCAGTTCGACGCGGTAGCACTCCATCGCGTTCTGCTAGCTCAACGCTTGGCGGCCGTTGTGGTTTGTGAAGGCGAGATCAGTAAAGGGGGAAATACCTCCTCGCGCCACGGTCTGCAACTGATGGGAGATACGAATTGGGTTAGCTTGTCGCAGCGATTGCAGCATGCCATGGACCCGCACGGTAAATTTGCTGACTATGCTGGGACCGTCCCTACCGAAAAAACGCTTGCTAAGACTGAGACCGCTGATGCTTCATAATATCCATCCAGAACTACACGGTGCACGCGGCGCGGACATGGCCAAGGCAATCGGCGCGTGCGTGCACTGCGGATTCTGCCTCCCGGCTTGTCCTACCTACCAGGAGCTCGAGCAGGAGATGGATTCGCCACGCGGCCGAATTTTGCTCATGAAGCATGTCTTGGAGGGGAGTCTGGCCGCAGAAGATGCCGCGCCACATCTTGATCGCTGCTTGGGCTGCCTCGCCTGCGTAACCGCTTGTCCATCGGGCGTGCAATATGGTGACCTGATCAGTTCCTATCGCGACGAAGCCCGCGAACAGGGCAAGAAGCCGGAATCGTTGAGGGGATTTTTGGCGCGGCTGACATTGCCGTATCCGCGCCGCTTCAAACTGGCGGTTCAATTTGCAAGATGGACCAAACCCTTACAATATTTCGTTCCGAAATCACTGCGCCCGATGTTGGAGTTAGTTCCTGAGGAGCTACCTAAACGACAGACGATTCCCGACTTTACCCCCGCCATTGGCAAGCGGCGGGGTCGAGTTGCGTTGCAAGCCGGCTGTGCCCAACAGGTACTTGCCCCTGACATTAATGCTTCCGCCGTTCGAGTCTTGGCACTGAACGGCATTGAAGTTGTAGTTCCACGGCAAGGCTGTTGTGGCGCGCTCTCTTGGCACACCGGACAGGGGAAAGAAGCGGCGAGTTTTGCGCGGCAACTCATCGCCACCATCCCCACGGATGTGGATTTCTTCGTAACGACAGCAGCGGGCTGCGGATCAGCCATTCATGAATACGCTTTACTCCTGCGTGGCACCGAGGTGGAAGCACAGGCAGCCGCACTGGCCAAGAAAACATTAGATATCTCAGTCTACCTCGATCAACTGGGACTCGCGCCAATTCCGAGTTTGCGGTCCCCCATGCGCGTGGCTTACCACGACGCCTGTCACCTCGCCCACGCACAGGGCGTGCGTGCCGCCCCGCGCCGCGTGCTGGAGCGTGTTCCGGGATTGGAAGTCGTCAATTTAGCGGACGCTGACACTTGTTGTGGTTCGGCGGGAACCTACAACATTGAACAGCCCGTGATTGCCAAAAGTTTAGGGATCCGCAAAGCGCAGGCTGTGTTAGATACTGGAGCCGCGGCGCTGGTGTCAGGAAATATTGGATGTTTAGTGCAGATCGACAAACATCTCCAAAGTCGTACTGATCGAGTAGCGATTTTGCACACTGTGCAGGTCCTAGATCGTGCTTATCGAAAGATTTTGAGCTAGTACAGTTTACCTAGACTCTCCAGTTAAGCATTCGTGAACTTCAGCCGATAGTTGCTCTACTTAGGTAATCGAGTTCTGCACCATCGACGTTGGCCGCACCAGTTCTACTGCTTGCAACCAAGACGGTTTGCTGCAATCAATACGTGATGCTTGGCCTTGGTCGACGCAAAAACTCCCTAAATAAAGACTCTGTCAGTAGTTCCCATTCAGGGAATGTGTAATTCGTTGTGCGGCTCACCCTGACGCAACGCCAAGTTAGCTGAGTGGTATGTCGCGACAGGATGCACGGCGAGTTACGTTTCGAGCCGGACTTGAGACAGCTATTTGTACGCAGATGGCCGAACTGAGTTCGAATTGCTCAAGTGATAACTTTTACCTCAAGGATCTGAGGATAATTTCAATATGCGAACAGCAACTGCTCTGCCTCACGAAAACGTAGACACGATCCGAGAATTCGTCCGAGAAGAACTTTGCGAAAAAAACCAACTTGAAAAAGATGCTTTCCAAATGACTGAGCGCCTGTTGGTACGCCAGGGGAAGCCATGTGGATTATTCTTTTGTATCTACGGTCCCCGCAGCGTGCGCCTTACCGCTGTTTGGGATTTGCACAGCGGCTCGATCTTTTTCTATGACTCCCTCGGCCGTCGGGCCGCCAGTCATCCGATACCTGGTCGCAATTAGCAAGTCGCTAGAGACAGTAAAACAAGGCTCGCCGGACGATCTCATTTGGTTTCACACCTATTATTCACGGAGGATTAATCATTGTGCTGATACTGTCGCGAAAGGCCAACGAGTGCATTCATTTGGGCGATGAAATTGTCTTGACAATTGTCGCCGTTGGAAACGACAAGGTGAGAATTGGGGTGCAAGCGCCACCAGGTGTAAAGATTTTGCGAACTGAGTTGGAAATAGATGTGACACCGGCACTACTCAAAACGGAACCGACATTGCCAACGACTTTAAAAATCGTTAACGGATCGAAGCTAGAGTCCTATATTAAGCAGATTCGACGCGCTGCCTGACGCGTCCCGGGCAAGCTCGGAACGACCTCTACCCCAGGTCCCGTTGGTGAATCGGAAAGTTTGCCTCGCACAGCAAACACTTCCCTAGAAAACCAATTGCGAGTGAGCTTGCCACCCTGTTTTGCAGGGCAGATCGTATCGCGAGCGATTTGCCCTGCAGGGATCAAGCGTCCAACCATGAATACGACAATTTGCTACCCGTAGCGGCACCGAATCCAGTCATCGCCATGCCTACCTGCGACGCGAGACCCGACCGTCCACTCCCTAGCCCCCGGTACTCTCAACTGAGACGAAAGGGGCGTTAGTGGGCATATAAAATGAACGGCCAAATGGCGCTCGAAATTCGCCTGCTCATGTTTCGTCGCGTTCCACAACGTCTACACTTAAGGCGGAATTTACAGCGAATTTCTTTAACGGTTGAAACACTGTGGGATGCAATCAGCCAAGCCACATCGAGCTGGCGCGGCCGCGGAAACCCGCAGCACCGCGTCGCGAGCTGCTCAGTGGCCTGTTGCTAAGTTCGCTGGTGCACACGACATTAATTGTGGCCCTTAGCCTAATCGTACTCGGTACAGATTCGGCCCAATCGCTGAATGCCCTTCTGCTCTCGCCCAGTACGGCGGTCACATCAAGCTTAACGGAGTTGCCGGCCTTCGAAGTTACCGCTGTGGCAGAACCGGCGGAAATACTCATGGCGGCTCCGCCAACGAGAGAGGACTATCTACTCGCTGCGAACACGTCCGTTTTGACCCCTGCTGCCAGTCCGAACCTCGTCGACTCCGGTCTGCCTGAGTCTGCAGCGCCAAGCCTGGCGTCTGGCGAGCTGACAGGAATCGCAGCCAAGGCAGTTGCCGGCATTCAGGGGCGAGTCGTTAAGGCTGGGGGCCAACCAGGCGAAGTGCAGTTTGCTTTGGCATGGCGAAACATCAACGATATCGACCTGCACGTCATCGTTCCATCCGGCGAGCATATCTCGCACATGCGGCGTCGATCTCGGTGCGACGGGCTGCTCGACGTCGACATGAATGTCACGGGTGAAAGCACCGAACCGGTCGAAAACGTGCGCTGGATCGAACTCGCTCCCTGGGGCCGCTACACCGTGCTCATCAACCTCTTCCGTGTGCATCTTTCAGAGTCCGGACGCACATCAAAACTAACGAACTTTCAATTGCTAGCACAACTCGGCAATCAGACGGTGCTGCGTGAGGGAGTCATTCGGCCATCGCAGCAGGTCGCGATTTTTCGCTTCCACTATTTCCCCGCGAGCCTACCCAGCGGACAGCGTGAGCGCCTCGAAGCCGAGTTGGCCGAATTGCAGGCAAGCGAAGAGGCTGCGGCGACACCCATTCTGAATCAAGCCAAACGCCTGAAAACGGACCGGGATCGCGATCGCCTGCTGCAACAAATTGTTCGCACCTACCCCCATACGGATGCGGCCGTCGAGGCCCTGCGGCTGATGGGGGGCGAAGTCGTTAAGCGGTAATCCAAAGTGGGACAGTAATCCAAAGTGGGACCGTTTCGCGAAGTTTAACTGTTGGATAAACTGGGGAACCGTTTTGATAAAACTTATTTTTCGCATTTGGTCTTTTGGGAGCAGTCTAAGTCATGACCCGAATTGCTTTTATGTTCTGTTTATTCGCGGCCGCTTGGGTATGCCTGCCCGCAGTCAAACTGACCCGGGCCGCCGAGCCGTCGATGGCTGCCGGTGTTGACCAAACGCCTTTGCCAATCGTCATCGACAGGGCTTTTCCAAACATCACCATTGATCGTCCCGTCGCATTGACTCACGCTGGCGATGGTTCGAACCGCATCTTTGTGGCCGCTCAACGTGGCAAGATCTATTCCTTTCTAAGCCGACCCGATGCCGCTGAGCCTCAGTTGTTTTTCGATTTCGAAGACCAAGTGACTTACAAAGACAACGAGAACGAAGAGGGCTTTTTGGGACTCGCATTCCATCCAAAATTCAAAGCCAACGGCCAATTCTTCGTGTATTACACCTCTCGTGCCGAGCCCCGTTTGTCTGTCATTTCCCGATTCACGGCTACCGGCGACAACCATGACCAAGTCGATGCAGCGTCCGAAGAAGTGCTGATGACGATCAAGCAACCATTCTGGAATCACAACGGCGGCACACTTGAATTTGGCAAAGATGGCTACCTGTATGTGGCACTCGGCGATGGCGG
>JBBQRC010000197.1:0-8174 GCA_038215215.1 Pirellulales bacterium | reverse complement strand
AACCGCTCCACGGCGCGGCGGTCATTGGCGAAACGACTTCCCGACATCAAACCAACCGAATAAGTGCTGGCCTGATGAGCCTCAGTGGCTACGCAGACAGCCCATTTGGAAGACTTAGGTTCGCTGCTCATCGATTTCCGTCCCCGTCACCCGTTAATGCGTGAAATTGCGTTACGAAACACCCGTGGCCGCACAAGCAACTGCTCTGAGGGCAACTGCTCTGAGGGCAACCGCTCTGAGGGCAACTGCTCTAAACGCCACAGCGATTGCAGCCGTTGGCTTAGTGGCGTAACTTTGCAAACAACTGGCTGTACGAAGTCGCTTTTGCCGGTGGGGTTTCTGGTGGAGGCGTACTCAACTTCGAACTGAGCGGCAATTCTTCTTCGATAATCAGCAGATCGCGATCGTCGTCCAGGGATAAGTTATTATGGATTTCGGCCGCAAAAGATTCACTCGCCAACGCTTCACTCTCGGCTGTGTGCAACGAGTAGATGGTCTCACGTTCTGAATTCTGCGTCCCCGCCTGTAGAGCTTTTGGGCCTGGGATCGGCTGGCGTTGATAATCAATGTCGATCTGCTCAACGCTAAAAGGTTCGACCGCAAAGGCTGAAAAATTTAGTTGCGAAACGAGATCTTCGATTTCAATGTGTAATGCAACTTCGCGATCCATTTCCGTGGCAGCCACATCCATGGTCCAATTCGCGAGCGCTTCACGACTGAAATCGGCTGTCAAATCCGTTGGAATTTTCAGAGTTGCCGAGGATACAGGTTCGTCGATAGCGCCATGAGAAATGAATTCACCCAACGTTTCGTCGCGAGCGTCAAGTTGACTTTCCATGGCTACGAGGTGTTCTTCAATGGCAGCACGTTGGTTGATCGTCAGGATGTCTTGAACGCTCACGGGTCGAGGCGTCGGTTGGGGCTCGCTAACCGCGGTACGGAGAGCATTGGAACTGTTCCCCAATAGACCTGACAGCGGAATTTCCTCCTCAAAATCTTCGCCAAACAACGCTTCTGCCCGAATCGCGATGTGGGGTTCCGCGCGGGAGTGCATCGGTTCCGCAGTGGATTTTGGCAGCGGTGGGTCGTTCTCCCAAATTCCTTGTGAATCGTAGGCGGTCTCATCGACAATCAGCAGATCGGAATCCGATGGGCGAAGCGCAAAATAGTCCTCAACGGGTTGGTCAACAGCAACTGACGCATCGACGTTGGATGTTACCGCGGCCATCTCTTCGACAGTCAAATACGGCTCTTCAACGGGCATTTCGTCGCGTCTTGGGAACATCGCACCGTGACGATCGAAGCCAAAGACTGACGGGCATCAAACACGGGCACGCCCGCTGGAATGGACTGCTGGGTCACGCCGGAGAGTTCGACCGATGTTGATCGTGCGGCCACGCTCGGCTGCTCGCCGTGGCTCACATCCAGTTCGTCGCTCGAAGCAAAGTGCGCGTCGTGCTCGTGCTCGTTGAGATTCTGGTCATCGGAATTCGCAAAGGCAGCAAAAAAACTAGGCCCTACCGATTGCACGGCGTCGGTTTCAAATGCACCGTCCACAGTCGTATCGCGTTTTGCGTTCGCTGGCATCGTCATCGGCTGCGTAACCTCAGACTCAGACTGGATGACCGGATGCTTAGACTGGATGACAGCAGAGTGATCGTTATCAAAGCCGTCGTTGGTGTCTTCGGCAAGTTCCCCAAATTCGATGAGCGACGAGTTGTCTGTATTGCCAGCCAGACTTGCGGTGTGCCAGGGTGCGGGCAGTTGCTGCAAGTCGGACCAGGCTTCTTCGATGAGTGCCGCAGAAATGGGGCACTGACCGCTGGCAATACCTAATACCAGTGCGTGATCCATAACTTGGTTAACCAATCGCGGGATCCCTTCACTGGCCGCGTACACGGTTCTTAGCGCCTCGCCGGTAACAATGTTCGAGGGAGAGATGCCAACACAGCGCAGTTGGTGGCGCACAAACTCCATCGTCTGCTCGCAGGTCATGGGCTGTAGATAGCAGCGGGCTGCCAAACGCTGGTTGAACGAATCCATTTGCGGATGTGCAAAAGTGTCCTCCAAGCGCATATTGCCCACCAGGACCAAACGAGCACGCGGCTGGCCCTGCCGTGCGAAGTTGGTGATAAGTCTCAACTCCTCTAACAGTTTTCCAGGCAATGTCTGTGCTTCGTCAACAATAAAAACGACGCCATCAGGCGCCGTTTCGGGTGACGGTATCAGGCGGTCCATAATCGACATACGCAATTCACCTTCGTTCAAATCACGATAAGGCAAACGCAGGTCGAACAGTATGCTCTGCAGTAGCGCACGGCGACTGCACAGACCACTGGAGTCCAATTTGACAATGTCAAAGCGACTATCTAAGTCTTCTGCCAGCTTTTGACAAAGCATCGATTTGCCGCAACCGGCACCACCTAGCACCATCGCCGGACCTTCAGCGCGGAGCATGGTTCGCAGGACCGTTTGTCGGGCCTGCTCGACACTGTCGGATGGGAAATAGAACCTCGTGTCAGGCGTGGCACGAAAGGGTCGATCAGAAGATTGCAGCAAAGTTTCGTACATGGCAATGACTCGGAACTGAAGGCAAAGGATTTCAGAAGCAACGGTTATTATCGAGCGAAAACAATCGGAGAATGGCCAAGAACTAGGGCAAGCCCGAGACGAGCCTTCCAAACGCCGCCAGGGGACTAGCGACCACAACGCCGCGCCAGAGCGGATCGAAGAGCATTCGACAGGCTATGGCGAAGCACCATAAGGCAAGTACCCATTCGCTGGCGCGGACGATGTACTGGGACGCGTTCCGCGTCACCAGATGGATCAACTTCGTTAGATTAAATACATTTGGGGAGCTTGCCTGCTCGCTGGCAGTGCCGGCGGTCAAGTTGATTTCGTCCACTACGGGTAAGCCGGCAAGCGCCAGTTGGTTGGCCACAAACTTGGGATCGTAGGCGCCGCCCGATTGTGCACGGAACTGCAGCAAGCCGAAGACCGAACCGCTCGCCAAAGCTAACACCAGCACGCTGGCGGACAACCAGATCGGAATGGCAGTGGTTTTCGAGTCAATGCGGGACCTGCCAACCAACTCGATTGCGCCAGCATATTTTTCAAGTGCGTTTTGGAAAACTCGCTTCGACTTGTTCAATTCCAATTCGGATTTCGTGACGCTTTCCGCCAACTGCCGTTCGAGCGTCCGCGGATCTTCGCTTGAGAGCGGCATGGACACCGTAGCGGCATAGGCCGCGGATGTCGAATTATTCAGCGACGCAAATTGAGTGGGGACGCGCGATCTAGGTCTTGCTGCCATGCCGCTTTCGCCGCTCGCCGTCGAACCGACCGCCTCCGCGGGTGAGCTCAAATGACGATGCCGATTCAAATAGTGCTTGGCCAGCTCTGCCTGCCAACGCGCGGAACGTCCCTCACGAGCCTCTTCGGTATTGACTATGGTCTGTGGCGCAGCCCGCGAGATGATGTTTAACCACGCTTGAATATGCGACTCAGACGCTCGACCAGTCCATAAAGATTCCAGTTCGACGAGCAGCAGTTCCTCCCCCAAGGCACCATCCAGCTTCTTTAGATTGCAGAGCTGAACATATTTCAAATTGCCCGCTTGAATGGCATTTCGATCTTTCTCGAGGACCGTTGTCAGTTGCTCCAAACGTGGCTGCGCGACGATGACTTGCGTATGAACTCGGTATTGCACACCAACGGGCGGGAGGAGATTTAACGAAGTGAGCACAACGGCTAACGCACACACCGCGCCGCTCCATACCGCCTGCTTGAGCAGCGAAGACATTTCCATGCCCCGCTCCTCAGAGTTCGTCTCCATCTCGCTGAGTCCTTCCTTGGATCAGGAAAAATGCAAACCTAGCACTTTTTGGCCAGGGTAACCAACCTGAACTGCCAGTACAATGTCAGACCCTCACCAACGCTATCGTCCTTTCAATCGTCAAAGTTTGACAATTATGAGGACTTCTAGGGGCTTCAAATGACTTTCCGGCTCAGCGACCGCAAGCGACGACTCGCTGGCTAAGGGCGAAACACTGCCTTAATCGCCCAGCCCATGCATCTTTCCCAAACACACTGCCATGGGCACCCCCGAGGTCAAGTTTGAAAAAAATTTCAAACTCGGCAGGTGGGAGTGGTTGTACCTCTGGATTACACAAATCTTCACAAACCATTGCAAAGACGTCACTTAGGGCGGAAGGGTGACAGCGTTAGTGTACAGGTGAGTCGAAATTGTATTGCCAGAAGTCAATGCTGGAACATAGGTTACGGATTCCAAACGAAAAAGTTTGACAGAGCGAAAGGAACCGCTATTATCACTCTTCGTGCTAGATGTAGTGCTGACAAAACACTGATATACTACTGGTAGTGGTCGTCAGGGCTCTAGCCATCTCGGTCCAGGAGTCTTGGTAGCGGGGCGGATTGCCCATACTTACAACCGATCGGCCATGATGGTGTACGTAGGTTCACTATATTTTTCGCATTTTGTTCACTATTGACGACCACAGCTTGGATGCACTCTTGAATCCTCGATTGAATGTTTCTCGAGGGTCTGCGCGCGTCCAAATCAGTCGGAACTCAGTCAACTAGTGAACGCAGGATTTGCTCATCAAACGCTTTTTACATGGATTGAAGGAGTACGGGTTATGGCCACGGTAGAAATGGGACGCGGGGGTTCGAAGAGTCGGGTCAAGCGATCAGGAGCAAAACAATTGCGAGGAGATCGTGCTGGTTTGCATGTTGAGGGGCAGTTTTGTCCACCTGATACCGATCCCTTCGATACCGTGGAATGGGAGGTACGCAGCGCGGCCATCAAGGACGAGAGTGGCAAGGCATTGTTTGAGCAGACCGACTGTGAGATTCCGTCCGGTTGGAGTCAACTGGCCACAAACGTGGTGGTGAGCAAGTATTTCTACGGTGAGCCCGGTACGAAGCAGCGCGAGAAGAGCGTCCGCCAGTTGATCCACCGCGTGACTCGCACACTTGCCGACTGGGGGCTGGAATCCGGTTACTTTGACACGCAAGCTGACGGCGAGCGTTTCTATCGCGATCTGTCTTGGTTGTGCTTGCACCAATACGGTTCGTTTAACTCGCCGGTCTGGTTCAACGTGGGTTTGTTCCATCAGTACGGCGTGACCGGCGCCAAGTGCACTTGGAATTTCAACCGCGAGAGTGGTTGCGTGGATCAGCCCGACAACCCTTATGAGTATCCGCAAGGGTCGGCCTGTTTTATTCAAAGCGTTGATGACAACATGGAAGACATCATGCGGTTGGCCAGCAGCGAGGCAATGCTCTTCAAGTTCGGAAGTGGCACCGGCACCGACTTGTCGACGATCCGCAGTTCGCGCGAAAAACTATCTGGTGGTGGCACTCCCTCGGGGCCGCTGTCATTCATGCGGGTGTACGATGCCATCGCCGGCGTGATTAAGAGTGGTGGCAAGACGCGTCGCGCGGCCAAGATGCAGTCGCTGAAGATCTCGCATCCTGACATTAAAGAGTTCATCGAGTGCAAGTGGAATGAAGAAAAGAAGGCGCACGCATTAATTCGAGAGGGTTACGAATCGAATTTCAATGGTGAGGCGTATTCTTCCGTGTGTTTCCAAAACGCCAATCTTTCGGTGCGTTTGACAGATGATTTCATGAAACGCGTGGCTAGCAACGAGAGTTGGACGACCACCTGGGTCAGCGACAAGGCACGTGGGGAGGCGCCGACCTATGACGCTCGCGGATTATTGCAAAACATGTCAGAGTGTGCTTGGCACTGCGGTGATCCGGGTGTGCAGTATGACACCACGATCAACAAATGGCACACCTGTCCCAATTCGGGGCCGATCAATGCCAGTAATCCATGTTCGGAGTACATGTTCCTCGATAATACCGCTTGCAACTTAGCTAGCATCAATTTGATGAAGTTCCGTGAAGCTGACGGAACCTTTGACGTCGACGGCTTCACGGCCGCTTGCCGTTTGTTCTTCATCGCTCAGGAGATCCTCGTTGGCCACGCGAGCTATCCGACAGAGCGAATTGCGGAAAACAGCCACCTTTTCCGCCCGCTGGGACTCGGTTACTCGAATCTCGGCAGCTTGATTATGACCGCTGGTGCTGCTTACGACTCGGACGCAGCCCGCGGAATTTGCGGCTCAATCACTTCACTGCTCCATGGAGCAGCGAATCTGGCCAGTGCCGAAATGGCCGGTGTGGTTGGGACCTTCGAGCGTTATGAGGAGAACAAGTCACCGATGCAACGCGTGATGCGTATGCACCGTGATGCCGTCGACGATATTGATGATGCCAGCCCCAAATATCTTAAAGAGGCGGCACGTGATCTATGGGATAAAGTCATTGAATTGGGCAATCGTTACGGCTTCCGCAATGCACAGGCCACTGTGCTTGCTCCCACCGGCACGATCAGTTTTATGATGGACTGTGATACGACCGGCATCGAGCCCGACATTGCACTGGTGAAATACAAGCAACTGGCTGGTGGCGGGATGCTTAAAATTGTCAATCGCACCGTGAAGCTCGGATTGGAATCGCTGGGCTATTCCGCCGACGAAGTGGCAGCCATGATCGCCTACATCGATGAAAACGATACCATCGAAGGTGCTCCGTTTCTGAAAGAGGAACACACGTCGATTTTCGATTGTGCCTTCAAACCCGCCAAGGGGACGCGTAGCATTGCCTGGCAAGCACACGTGCAAATGATGGCTGCTGCACAACCGTTCCTGTCGGGAGCGATTAGCAAGACCGTCAACATGCCCAACGATGTGACTCCCAAAGACATTTCCGACGCGTATTTCTGGGGTTGGGAATTGGGACTGAAGGCTATTGCGATTTATCGCGACGGTTCAAAGCAAAGTCAGCCGCTTAATACCAAATCCGAAGGTGATAAAGCGGCAGAAAAGACCGTCGAAAAGATTGTCTACAAACCACGCCGTGAGCGACTTCCCGATACCCGTAACTCCATCACCCACAAGTTCAACATCGCTGGCCATGAAGGCTACTTGAGCGTGGGACTGTATCCTGACGGTCGTCCGGGCGAATTGTTCATCACCATGGCCAAAGAAGGTTCCACCGTTGGCGGCTTGATGGACAGTTTCGGAACTGCGATTTCCATGTCGCTGCAATACGGCGTGCCGCTCGAAGTGCTAGTCAACAAGTTCAGTCATACGCGTTTCGAACCGATGGGCCATACGACCAATCCTGACATCCGCATCGCCAAGAGCATGGTGGATTACATTTTCCGCTGGATGGGGATCACCTTTTTGGCCGGCTACCGCGAGGCAGCTACCGGTCAACAAAAAGGGGAGACAGGGACCAACCTGGCTGCCCCTACGGACGCTAGGACCAAGAAGTCCGCAGGGGGCAAAGCGGCTCAAGCGGACGGAAACGGAGCCTTGGAGTCAGCAGACGAAGTCGCAACGTCAGCTTGCTACAACGGCACGGCCACAGTTGTCGATGCGAAAAGTCTCGAGCGGGCTGGCGCCGTGATGAGGTACTCGATTGGTCATGTCGGTGAACGCGATTCCCAGTTCGCAGGCTTCCAAAGCGACGCTCCAAGTTGCGATAACTGCGGTTCGATAACCATCCGCAATGGCAACTGCTATCTCTGCCATAACTGCGGTAACTCGATGGGCTGCAGCTAATTCACTCACATTGTGAGCTCTCAGTTTCCCTAGAGGCTGGCAGGTATGTTCAAAAACTCTCCCCGACCGTCACGCGGTAAGGGGAGAGAGAGTTACGCGTAGTGTGCCAAGTGGCACGCTAGGAAAAAAACGCAACTTTAGAACTGGTGCGTCGAGTTACGATGCTGTGTCCAGCCAGCTCATCTTCGGACAACGATTCAGCCGCAGCTAATCAGCAATCGCATCGCGATCGGTGGCAGCCATCTTGTTCATCTGTTCAATCAATTGATGCACTTTCCGGGGATTTTCCGCAACCAAATTCGCCGCCTCGCTTGGATCCTCGGCGAGATTGTAAAGCTCGTAACTCTTATCCTCTTTGGCTTCCTTGACAATCAATTTCCAAGGGCCATCGCGCAATGATCGGGCTGACCAGTTAGGAGCAAATGGAACTCACACGACTTTTTTGAGCATCTGTGTGAGCTTCAGCTCTAATTCCGGCTGGCCTTCGATGAATTCGAGCTCGATAAGCAAGGCACC
>JBBQRC010000196.1:0-8204 GCA_038215215.1 Pirellulales bacterium | reverse complement strand
ACCGCAGGATTGCAAATCCCATGACCGTGGGAATCTGGTTAGTGCAGACTCACACCCCTCAAATCGTCATTCGAAACGACTGAATGCACTACCCACTGACAGGCAACCGGGGCTCGCCACAGTGCCAGCTTAGCATTAGGGTAATAGTAATACGTGTACGGAAAACACTATTAGCACCCGCTCTGGAGAAACGCTTCTGTGCCTCAGCCCATTCTTTTCGAGTCCCATTCTCACACGCCACTTTGCAATCACGCGGAGGGTGAGCCGGGCGAATACGCAGCCGTCGCGCTAGAACGCGGCTTGCGCGGGTTGATCATTACGTGCCACAATCCCATGCCCGACGGGTTCTCGCGTCGCGTCCGCATGCGCGAAGACCAGTTCGGCGAATATATCGACATGGTCGCTCGGGCGCGCGAGGCGTGGCAAGGCCGAGTCGATGTGCGACTGGGCTTGGAAGCTGACTATTTCGAAGGCTATGAAGCTTACCTCGAACGGCAACTGGCATCCGCTGACTTTCATTTTGTCCTGGGTTCGGTACATCCACAGATCTCCGAATTCCGCACAAAGTACTGGCAGGCGGACGAGGTCGAAGTCCAGCGGACTTACTTCAAGCTACTGGCTAAATCCGCGGAAACCGGTCTCTTTGACTCGCTCGCCCATCCCGATTTGATCAAGAATCACACTGCAGAAGTCTGGCATTCCAGCACAATAATCGACGAAATTCGTCACGCGCTCGATCGCATTGCCGCGACCGGTGTGGCCATGGAATTGAACACCTCCGGGGTCAATAAGACGATCTCCGAGATGAATCCGTTTCCCGGCATGCTCACGGAGATGGCGCTACGCAAGATCCCAATCACACTTGGTGCGGATGCACACGAACCCGATCGCGTCGCCGACGGTTACGAAGCCGCACTGCGGTTATTGTCCGCTTGCGGCTACGATACGGTCAACTTCTTCTTAGAGCGGAAGCGACAGGAAGTACGTATCTCGGACGCGCTCGAAAGCCTGCTGGTGCGGTCGACCGCCACCTAACGTCAACCTCAGTCGCGAGTTTGTGAGTCTTAAGCACCTCTGCAGAAGTTTCTTCGTTTCACCGCGTGCCCAGCGGGCCGCGATTGTGCCGAAAAACGCGGGGCGATGCCCACGCGGTTAAACAACGTTATGCCAGATAACTTATGCCGAGGTGCTTAGATTTCGCTACACTGAAAGCACCCTGCACCCACCGTTCGCACCGACATTTGATCCGGAGCACCAACTCATGCCGACTGAAACAACGAACCGTCGCGACTTTATCAAAACGACTGCCACTTCGGTCGGAACCGTGGCTGCCATCACCCAGACTGCAACTCTGGCATCTGCCAACAATGCCAACAGCAAACTACGCATTGGTTTCATCGGCCCGGGTGGAAGAGGTTTTGGAGCGCATGTCAAACAATTGACGAAACTGCAAGTCGAAGGCAAGCCCATCGAACTGGTCGCGGTCTGCGACGTGTACAACGAGCATCGCGAAAAAGCGGCAGCACACATCGAAAAGGAAACGGGCAAAGCGCCCGCCAAGTACGAAGATTATCTGGAGATGTTCGCCCAGGAGAAATTGGATGCGGTCACCATCGCCACTCCCGACCATTGGCACGCCAAACAAGCGATCGATGCTCTCAACGCGGGCCTTCACGTCTATTGCGAAAAACCGATGACCAAGACCGCCGAAGAAGCGGTGCAAGTCATGCGGACTTGGCAAAAATCGGGCAAAGTGATGCAAGTCGGCGTGCAGTCGACCAGCTTGCCAATTTGGAATCAAATTAACCAGTTACTGACCACAGGCAAACTGGGCAAAGTATTGATGTATCAGACCGAATTTTTTCGCAATTCGGCAGTCGGCCAATGGCGCTACTACAAACTAGAACCGCAGATGACACCCAAGAATATCAACTGGAAAAAGTGGTTGGGGGTGGAAGAAGGTTTAGCCGAGTATGAAGACTTCGATCGTGCGAAGTACAAACAATGGCGTCGCTTCTGGCCCTACGGCTCAGGCATGTTCACGGATCTGTTTGTGCATCGCACCACATCGATGTTAAAGGCCACCGGCTTACGCTTCCCCGGTCGCGTAGTGGGCGCCGGCGGCATCTACTTGGAATACGATGGCCGCGATGTTCCGGATGTCGCCACCGTAGTCGCAGATTTCCACGAAGGTGTGCAGGGTCTGGTGACAGCAACCATGGCCTGCGAGGAGACTCCGATTCAACAACTAGTTCGCGGACATTTGGGCTCGATTGTGTTGGGTAACGGCGAGAAGTTCGATGGTTTTGACTTCGTGCCGGAACGTTCGCAAGTAACCCGCGACAGCAAGACCAAGGCCGAACGCTTTACGGTTGGTGCGGTCGACGACACGACCTACGATCATTTTGCGAACTGGATTGCCGCCATGTTGGCCGGCGATCCCACGCTGGTCAACAACGACCCGCTGCTGGGGGCCGCCGCACTTACGACTGTAATTCTTGGCGCTCGCAGCTACCGGGAAGGCAAAGCGTTTCAAGTGGATCGCGAGACGCTGGCGGTGAATGAGGCTGACTCGTCGTGGGCCCAACAATGGGAGCAGCGTTCGCATGAACGTGGCGCCCCCAACCACATCGCCGGCTGGAACGCTGGTGATCGAGGCAGCATCTTGGAAGAGCCCGATTACATGAAGCTGGCCGGCCCCTGGGTCGGTGGCAAACCGCCGGAAAGCAAATGAGAGTTGGTTCGCCCGTAAAGACCCTGAAATCGAATCTTACTCTGCGAATGCGGTCGACAGATGAGCCGAAGATTGCCAGTCGGGCGGACGCACGCGGGATCCGTGGCATTGGCATGCATTCAATCGTGTGGCATCGACTTTGCCATTTCCAGTCGATCGATGATTCGATGGATTTACAAGTGCATCGATTGCCGTCGAAGCCCGGTGCCTCCTGTCGGAAACGAAAAGATGTCTTGCCCAGCCTGTCTCGAAAATCAAAGGGGTCAGGTCTCTTTAGCGTTAAAGAGGCCTGACCCCTTTAAGCTTGTCCGGTCCTTTTCTTTTTCTTTTTCAATGGCTATAAACACAAAGAACTCGTTGGGTAATTCACTTCGGAACCTTTTCTTGCGCCTCAGTCGCCAGTCGGGCGGCAATCTCCTTCTTACGAAGCATGGTTGCTTTCTTGGGATCCATTCCGTTCCAGGAGTCCCATCTCGCAAGATCAACCTTTGCCTCTTCAAGCGACTCACCGCGTACTTCAAGCCAACGTAGAAGTTTATAGTACGAATCATCCTTTGGTCGATTTGACATTGCAAGGACATGGATTAGTCTCGTCAACTGACCATCGCCGTAAGCCCGGTAGTCGGCACCGGCATGCAACAGTTGTAATACTATTTCATACTGACCCCGAGCTATTGCATGTTTTGCAGGAGCATCCCCCAAACTATGATGCTCCAAGTCAGCCCCTGCATTAATCAACGCCTGTATCCGCTCGCACTTATTTGCACCCAAACTTTCGATAACGGCATGCAATGGCGTTGCGCGGTGTCGTCGGTGTTCAAGATTCGGGTTGCCACCATCCTTCATGACCCACAAGAAGTGCTCCGGGAAAACCGTCCTAGCAGCTAAATGCGTGACAGAGTCTCCAGGGATGATTGCTCCATGTGTGCCAAAATCGCTTTCGACAACGACATTCGGATTAGCTCCATTCCCAAGAAGCAACTTAAAACGTTCCATTTTATTGTCCGGGAACGCCCACAGAAGCGGCGTCATGCTTCCAACGCCACGCGCGTTTACGTCCGCTCCTTTTGCGATTAGCCGCTCCATTTCATCGAGGTCGTTCGCTTCAATTGCGTTACAAAGTGCGATCTCAAGCGGTGTTGTAAAATACTCGCCAGCTTGCCACTTAAACTTCTGGTGCCAAGAACTATGCGACGTCGACTTGGTTTGTAGACAACCTGGAAACAACATCAAAATGACGAAAAGTACGCTCGCCATTTTCTTGGCCGAACGGGAGCGTTGTCTAATAACCACTGCCTAGTACTCCACTGTAGCCCAACAGATCTTCGATAATGTTGCCATTTCCATCCTCAGTTACGAAGATTCCATAAAGATACGAACTTCGAAAATGGGAGCCGATCATGCCATTGGGGGCAAGACCAAAGGGGTCAGGGCTCTTTAAACCTAAAGAGACCTGACCCCTTTGATGTTCCGCACCTGCCGCCAGTGACACCCCCGCGAGTATTGGTAAAACGCTAATCGGCTCAAATCGTCACTCAGGCGTAGTCCCAAAATAAGTTACCGTTTTGATTTCCCGTCACCCTGCCCTCTCCCCCGCTATTCCTGCTCAGTAGGGTACGAGCGCAGTAACTTGTTTTGAGATGACTCCTACTCACATTTCCCACGCATCACTTGGTGGGTGGGGCTGCTTCACGCACGACGGCTCCTTGAGTCGGGTGCAGGATAAGAATGGAAAAACGTTCAATCGATTCAAGATCAGAGGTGCTTAGCGTAGCGTAGTCGAATTGGCCACGTAGGTCGGTGTAGCCGTCTTTGTAGAATTTCACACTACCGTCTTGGCTCCGACCATACACTTTCACATACGCTTGCTCGAGTGGACTGCGACCCTTGGCAGACAGCACCTGCAGACGTCCAAACGGTTCAACCACGGTCACAGCTAACGAATCCGCGGTGATCACGGTGCTCCGTGAAATGCCCTGCGATGTCACTTCGACGAGCAAGTTGCGATTGTTTAACTCTGACGGCAATTCCAAGCGTCGCGAACCGGTCGCTGCATCGAGCTTAATCAGCTCACTCGCATTTGGTTCAATAACTGGCACTTTGTCTCCACTGCGCGCCACAAACGGATTGCGACTGAATAGCAACTCAATGTCCATCAAGTAATAATTGATTGTGACGTCACTCAAATTGCGATGTTCGATGGCTAAGGTTCCATCTTGATTGGCCAAATCCAACGTTGGCGTTTCCGCGGCGGCAGCATTCTGTTGAGCTTCACGTCCGTCGATCAACATCCGCTGTTGACGATTAGAGTTGCCATCCAGGGAGGTAACGCTGGCAATATCCTGACCTGCCTCCAAAGCTTTCCGCTGACGCACTTGGTCGGTCACCTGTGCAAATAGATCTTTCCAACTCAGCACCGGATATTCCGCGTACTTACCGGCTAACTGCGCAGCCTGCTCATATTGGCCGCGATAGAAATCGAGATATGCGTGAAAGTAATCGTACTGAAGTTTCGCATCCAGCTTGCCTGCATCGACTTTGTCGAACCAAGCCAAAGCGCCCTCGATTCGATTCTGCAGCAGCATGTAATAACACAACTCCATGTACTGGTCGTTATCCGCCGCGCGCTGGTGCGCAATCACATCCAACAGACGATGATACTGAGCATACATGCTGGAATTGAGAATGACCGGCTTGGGGCCGAGGCGATGTACACGGGCGACGACCAGCGGTTTGTAATCCAAGTGCTCGTAACTCATTTGCTCGCTGGGATTGAACTTCACCAAGGGGCTGTTGAGTGCGGCTCCCAACTGACTTAGAAAATCAGGGCGATTCTGTAAGAGTTGCTCAATGTCGGCTGGCACGTTGTGCTTGACCGCATAGGCCCACAAACTGGGATGGAAGGTATTGTTGGCCCCCAAGAAGGAGGTTACCTGAGCAAAGAAGGCTTGATCTTGCATGCGGAATGCGATCCGTGACAAGTCAATTTTCTGCAAGTTGGCCTTCTTCAGAAACTCGAGCACCTGCGCAGCGGAGCCCCAATCCGCGATGTAGCTCCATGTAGTCTCATCCACGGACTCCGGTTCTGCCAGCACTCGATACGACTGCGACTCGGTAGCTGTGCGATGTTCACCAGCGCTACTGATTTGAGCACCGTAGTGTTCGAACTCCCCTTCGCGTGGGAAATAGAATACATACTGAACTTGTGCCGTACTGTACGGTGCCAACTCGACGGGCGTATTACGGGTTACTTTGCCCGATGCCAGTGGCAATGAGCCCGCTGGAATCTGCGTGAGGACTTGGACAAGCTGCTTGCTGTTCGTGGGATTGGTCACCACCACGTTGGTCCGGTAAGGAATACCTCGCAACAGCGGGCCGGCGAGCGGCCGATTGGCATCCTCGCTTGTATTGGGTTGAGCTAAGTAGACATCTTGCCCAATCAATACGGATTCTTTGGCCCCCCCCTCCCCTGCCCTCTCGATGCTTTCGATAAAGGCTACTGCGGCTTGCTTGGTGGCCACAGCCAATTGATCTTTTTCGATCGACACTTCCGGAGTGACAGCGTCGAGTGGGAGATCAATGACGGCCAGCGCGCACAGAGCTTCGTTGATCGAACCGGTTGGTAAGTCGATGGACTGTGGAAGAAATGCTCCCTTATCAATTCCGGCGAGATATTCGCGCCAAAACGGGCTGGCCGGAATCAACTCGGCAGACTGCTGCTGCAAGCGGACGTGGTAGTATTGAGTTTCTGCCCACTCGCGGGTTTTATCCAAGCTGGTGAACAAAACAGCTCGATCCGCCAGTCTCCCAAGGCGCTCAACTTCAAGTCCGAGGCCTTGGCCACCCATCGCCCCAGCCGCACCACTTCGTCGCAGCTGGCTTTGCGACTTGCTGAGCTCACTCAGCTTTCGTTCGCGCTTGTCATTTTGCGACAGCTCGGCTTCGCCCATTAATTGCGTGGCGTCCCTATTGGCGGCGGCAGCCGGGGCTGCAGACAGTTCGACTGGGTCTGCTATCGCTCCCATAGAAAAAAACATGCTTGTCTTTTCTTCAAACCTACCTTCGCCAGAGCTGTCTAAACCCATCCCGCGCAAGGCGACTTCGAAACGTTTCGAGCGCCACTGCGGATCGAGTGGATGCGCATCGACATAGTCGTTCAACCATCGCTCGGTGCCGAGTTTTCTCCCCTCGACACTCTGTGCGAGCAAGATGCGTTCGAGCTGATTCAATCTCTGCACGCGCCACAGTTGATCGAATTCTGCCAGCGATTCACCTAACAGCCAGCGGTCCACCAATTGCTTATCCAATTTTTGGGCAATGAGCGGGCGCACCACGGCATCAAAGAATTTACGATCCTTGTGATACAGGAAGTAATTGAGTTCATGGCAGGCGAATTCGTTGTAGCGGGATTTGCGTTCCGCGTCCGACAATTGATGCCACTGTGCAATAAAGTCGAATTTCGCCCATTCCGAATTGCTCAGCAACGTGCCGTAGAGTCGATAGACATCGGCGATCGAAGCATAGGTTTGAATGCGACGGGTACGTGGATCACCTAGCAGTTTCTTTTCGCCGGCAACAAGTACTTCGACACGCTGCGTCTGCGCCAAGTGTGAGTCGCGTGGGAAGGCGGCTCGCAGACGTTGGTCGCGCACCAGCAATTCGGGCTCGGACACGACTACCTGGCGTGAATCGGATGACGATGGATGGATGGCCACGACGGTTAGATCGCAATATCCCTTCAGCTCAGCCAGCGGGATGGTCACTTGGCCATTCTCAACCGCAAAATTCGCGGCCAGCAACGCCGGACTAGCGAGAAAATCAAAGCTCTTCCAGTCGGGGCGCACTGCCCGGCCTTGTGCTTCACCATCGGCCCTCATCATGGCGGGCGGGGCCTCTGAGGCGGGCATTTTCGGCATCGCATCGCCCATGCCCGCTTCCTTACGCGCATTCTCAGTGACCGAAACTTCCCACGGCCGCACTAACAGACTTGGTTGCGCCAACAGGTTTCCAGGGAACTTGGTAACTCCCTGACGTTCCAATATGTAACTGTACTCTTCGTCCAGACGCAGCGATTCTACATACATATTTGGTGTATGCACGCGTGGTTGATGCATCAGCGGTGGGTAAGGCAACTGAACTTGGCGGCCTAGCGGAGCCTCCGGAAACAGCGGAGTGGCCATCAAATGGACTCGCGTGAAGTCATCAGCTCCAGTGAGCTCCACCACCAGTTTATCTCCTTCGATGGCTGCGCGACGAATCACCACCGCCACGCGCGGGTTTGGCTGGAGCACACGATGTTTGGCCGCCAAGACCGAGTCGTTGTCCGCAGTGTCCGCAATCGCGATCCGTACACGTTGCCCGGCCTCGTGATCGCTGAGCAGATAGTCGCCAGCCGCCAAGCCAGAAATCTCAAGCGCCCCTGGCGTAAGCTTCATCTTTGCCAACTGAGACACAACCGGAACATTGCGCC
>JBBQRC010000195.1:0-8222 GCA_038215215.1 Pirellulales bacterium | reverse complement strand
TGTACTCAGGGGAGAGGGTCAGGGTGAGGGGTCGATTTTCCCTGGGATTCGGCCCCCTCACCCCGACCCTCTCCACCGGAAATACCAGCGGAGAGCGAGCAAGATCTGCTTAACCCATTAACCCTCGACGACGCCTGAGTTGAAACTCAAGTTGAGGAAATCTCCCAGCCGCTGCGATAGCTTTCTTTGATGATCTGGTTGGCCTCGGGGAGCCCTTTGGCTTCCATTTTCTCGCCATCCCATTCGATTCGCTTTTGAGTTCGTAGTGAAAGTGCGCCCAGCAGTGCCAATTCGGTCAAATTGGCGCCATAGCCGAAATGAGAGCCCGCTGGACTCCCTCCCTTGCAGGCGTCGAGCCAATTGCGATGGTGACTCGAAACGCGTTCAAGTGTTTGTTCCGGAGGCGTAAATTCGGCCATCCGAGTTTCGGGAAGCAGTTTAGGTACTCCCCCTGCACCACCGCAAAAGAGTACGCCATCGTCCCCTAAAAACAGCACTCCCCGGCCAGGCAGCGGACTGTTGGCCGGCCAGCCTGCAGGCTGTTCCGGCTTAAGCCCTCCGTCGTACCAGGTGACTTTCACCGCCGGTCGTGCCTCGGTGGCCGGGAAATAATAACGACCAATACATCCGTGTGGTCCGATTTCTGAATTGCAAGGCCCCGCTGGACTAAAGTCAATGACGGTGGGGTGCTTGAGATCCAAGGCCCAGCAGGCGGCATCCAGATCATGACACCCAAAATCACCAATATTGGAATTGCCAAACGCCCAAAAGTCGCGCCACGCGACAGGGAAGTAGGCGGGTTCAAACGGACGTGGTTCGCGGGGTCCCAGCCACATATTCCAGTTCAAGCCCAGCGGGACAGGCGTATCGGTCTTCGGTTGGCCGGTCAACGCGGGATTCCAGCGGTGGCCACTCACCCAAGCATGCACTTCGCGCACCGGACCGATCGCTCCTGACCAGATCCATTCGCAGGTCTCGCGCATCCCATCGGTCGAATGCCCTTGATTGCCCATTTGCGTTGCTAGCCCGGTTTTCTTTGCCAGTTCAGCCACCGTCCGCGCTTCCCAAATATTGTGCGTCAACGGTTTTTCGCAGTAGACGTGCTTACCAGCCTTCAGTGCTTTGGTAGAAACGTAGGCGTGCAAATGATCGGGGGTGCCGCAGAGGATGGCATCCAAGTCCTGTTCTGCCGTCAATAACTCTTCAAAGTTCTCATACATCGAACAGCGGTAGTTCTTGTCCGTAACTCGATAATGCTGCTCAATTAAATCGCGCGTCGGCTCACGACCGCCGACATCTTTGTAGTAGAAATTTTGCAAGCTAAACGATTTGGCAGGATCCGCCACCGCGACAGCTTGAACATCCTTTTCTTGCAGCATCAGTTTCAGAACCTGACGACCACGTCCACCAGCGCCGACGATCGCCAAATTGATCTTTTCGCTGGGAGGAACGAAGTTGGGACCGCCCAATACATGACGGGGAACGATATGAAAAACAGCAGTCGCAGTGGCGGCGGCTTTCAGCAGTTTTCGGCGGTACATGATCACCTCGCGCAGTTTACCGTTCGTAACAGGTGTTGGATGTAGTGGTATTGACCGGTTCAGTGTAAGCCATCATCCCAGCCCGGTGCAACGGATCAAGCAACTTGCTGTAACGGCTCGGCGATTGTTACGGCCTGCGAGAATGCGATCGCTGGCTGGCGCTATTCGGTGACGCGTAAGCGAAAGGCCCATTGCGTCGTCGAAGGAGCCACATCCGAAATACCGGCGGGGAAGAGTTTGAGTAGATTTTCCACTCGCGAGGCGATGGTCGATGGCTGAATCGGTTCCAATCGCACCGAAACTTCGCCAACCTGAAGTTCCCAACTACCCGCCGAGGCAGTCTTCCAAGCGTCATCTATGTGATAACTGCTGGCCAGCGAATCGGGTTTGACGGGTGAGCGGCAGGCGAGTTCCACGATCCAGCATCGTAGATCAGGCACAAGCGTATAGCTGGCCGACCAATGGCCACGGCCTGACATACCGACACCAAACACGACTTCGCGACCATCACCAAAGGACTGTTGATGGATCTGTTGCAACGGCGGCGCGTCTGGCCAGGTGCAGTTGCTGGTTCCCTCGATGGAGGCAAGCAATTGGCTATTTTTCAAGCGCCATTGATGGCAGTAGCGATCCCCGCTCCACTCGAAAGACAAGGCACCTAATTTGCCGCCGTCGAGTGTCAATGGTTCAGCAGTTCGCTGAGACCCACGCGTCATCCTTTGCCCCTGCTTTCGCTTAGTTCGAGTTCTGTTGCATGCGCCATTTCAGAAACGACTCCAGGAAACCCTGGATGTCCCCCGCCATGACGGCATGAAAGCTGTTCTGCATATACTCGGTTCGCGCATCTTTGACCCGTTGTTCGGGATGTAGGAAGTAATTGCGAATTTGCGAACCAAAGCCCTTTTGACGCACTTTGCTTTTGTACTTGGCCAGTTGCTCTTCTTCCCGGCGTTCTTCTTCAACACGAGCCAACCGAGCTCGCAACAGTTTCCAAGCTTGTGCACGATTTTTGTGTTGACTACGTTCACCCTGGCAAGCGGCTACAATTCCGGTCGGGATATGGGTCAATCGCACGGCACTATCGGTTTTGTTGATATGCTGGCCACCTGCGCCACTTGCGCGGTAAGTGTCCTCGCGGACATCTTTGTCTTCGATCTCGACCTCGAATGAATCGTTGATCTCGGGCGACACGTCTACTGCTGCAAAACTCGTTTGCCGCTTACCTTCAGCATTGAAAGGGCTGATTCGCACCAAGCGATGCATCCCCTCTTCACCTTTCAGATAGCCGTATGCCATGGGACCACGAATGGCCACGGTGGCTTGCGTAATACCGGCTTCCAAGTTGTCTTGTCGGTCGAGCAATTCTGCGGCATAACCATGCTGCTGCGCCCAGGCGATGTACATCTGGAGCAGCATTTCCGCCCAATCGTTGGCGTCGACGCCACCATCCCGCGCGTGCACACTCACTAGCGCACCCTCGGTGTCATGTGCACCGTTGAGCAGTGCCTTTAACTCCAGTTGGTCAACTTCCCCCTCAAGCCGCGTCAGCTCCCCTTGGATGTCCTTACGCAACGACTCATCTTCCACCAGCATCTCGATCAAGCCGTCAATATCCGCTGCTGCCGAGGTGGCATCCTTGAGCGGCAAAGCCACGGAACGCAGGTTTTTTAGGTCGGCAACTATTGCCTGAGCCTTTTCCTGGTTCGTCCAAAAATCTGGAGCCGCCATTTGGGATTCGATGGCGGTTATTTCCGCGAGCTTCGTATCGTAGTCAAAGACTGTCCCGAAGTTGCGTTAATCTCTGCCGGATCAATGCAGCTCGATCCGTCAAATCATTTTCGCTCATCGGGACGCCTCGTTAGACTTCTGAAACGCATCGTTTTCTGAAAATACTGGTCACTGGTTCTGCTAGGTGACGATTGTATCCGCACCTCTCGTTAGCTGGAAGCACTAGCGCGCTGCGGCTGATCAGGCTCGCGATTTTCGAGCCAATCGCGGAAACTGGCCGGCCGCAAAACCAGCCAAAATTTCGACGATCGTCTTGGCCTTGTCGACGAGCGAACGCACTTGAACGGTCTCGAGACTGCTGTGAAGCCCCTCTCCGATGGGGCCCAACGTGTCGATATTCGGCAAGCCTGCCGCCGCCAGCTTATTACCATCGCACACGCCACCAGTCGCTTGCCACCGCGTCGTCACACCCAGCTTTTCCCCAACGCATTCTACGCAATGAATCAAATTTTGCTGAGCCTCAGTTATTAGTTTGGGGGGTGATTGAAAGCTTCCATGAAGTTCGGCCGCGAAGCCGTCGCGATCACGAATCGCTTGCACGCGCGATCGAATCGCCTCTTCAAACCAGTGAGAGGAAGCATCGTCTGCCACGCGTACGTTGAGTCTCACAATCCCCAAATCGGGAACGATATTCACTGGTCCACCACCGGAGATATGTCCAATGTTGATCGTCGTGCCATCCCGCAGCCCGTTGAGCGAGTCTAGAGCCGCAGCCAAGCGACTGGCCTCAGCCAACGCATTGCGGCCTTCTTCGAAATGTCGCCCCGCATGAGCCGATCGACCGTGGACAACGACCGTAAAATTTCCCGAACCTTTGCGTTGCGATACGAGCGTACCGCTGGGCAAGGCAGGTTCAAAGAGCAGTCCGAAATCGAATTCGGGGGCTAGGTCTTGAAAGTAAGTTGCGGAGCTCGGCGAACCGAGTTCTTCGTCTGGATTTAGCACCACGGTCCAACCTAGCTCGTCTGCCAAAGCGAACTTGATGATGGCTTGCAAGGCATAGCGTAAGACGACGATCCCACCTTTAGCATCGGCCACGCCGGGTCCCCGCAGTTGCGTCTCGCTTACTTGCTGGCACTGTTGAAAATCGTGGCTGGGTCCAAACACCGTGTCATAATGAATCGCCAGCAGCACCCGGCGTTGGCTCTGCGGCTGATAATCCCAGCGCAGTAAAGGACCCGTGGCCTGTGACTGGAGATTGCCCCGGTCATCGATTTGGTGGCGCAGCGGCAATTCGATGCGCGATAGTCGCGCGGGCTCAATCGCCATCCAATCAGCGAGCTGATCCGCGACACGGTTCAGGCCAGCCAAGTTGGACGAGCCAGAATTCTGATTGCATAAGGCAACGAGGTCTGCCACCATCCGCGCTGGCTGCTGTTCGAGCCAAGCATGTGCAGCTTGCGTATTCACAGGCGTATCCTGTCATTCAAAACGATTCAGTACACCGTCAAGGATGTCGCAAGCCGCTGTGATATCGGCGGCGGTGGTGATGGCTGGCGGCGGTAAGAATCGAATTCGGGTCGGGTTTCCACCAGCTACGAAACCCATGAGACCCGCCTCAAACATGGCCAGGGTCATCCGTGTGGCCGCTTCGTTTGAGCCGTCGCCAGGGGTGAACGCGATCATCATGCCACAGCCATGTGGGCCGCTGATCTTGCCAGGATGCTTGCGGCACAGTTCCTGCAGTTTGTCGGCAAACAACTGGTGCCGCTGCATGTTCTGACCCTCAGCGCCGAAGCAGCCTACTTGCTCCAGTTGATCAAGCATCGTCAAGGCGGCTGCAATAGAGCTACTGGCCGCTGTAAACGTCTGGCTCAAGAGCGGACCCTTAGGTTTCAGATCGCCGCGATACAAGGTAGCGCAGAGCTGAGTTATTTTTCCAATGGTGACGATATCTGCAAACTTGTCCAATTCAAAATGCTGGAAGGCATAGGGCTGGCTCAGGCGGCTAAACGTTTGCACTTCATCAAAAATGACCAGCACGTTGGCTTGTTTGGCGCGTTCGATCAGTTGATCGAAGTAAGCTTTCGAGCCCGGGTAATAGCCCCCTTCACCACTGACCAACTCAAGCCACAGCGCCGCATGTTTTCCTGGATAGCGTTTGAGCACTTTGTCGAGTGCGGACAGCGACCGTTGTTGCGACTCGGGGCTGTGATGGACGTCTTCGGGTGGCAGATAGTCAACTGCCAAAGCTGTCGGCAGTCCGATCCGGTATTGGGGGCGGTCGGTGAGCTGCGCTGTGGCGATGGAACGGCCCGCGAAGCAGTTGTCTAACGCCAAGATGCGGTCCGCCGGGGCACGATTGTGAAAAGCGATCTTGAGAGCATTTTCATTGGCCATCGCTCCGCTGGTGGACAGCAGGCAATGTTCTAACTGCGCACCCTGCTTGCGGGACAGATTGATCAGTCGTTCGCAGATCGCTAACGACGGCGGATGCTGCTGCAAGTTACCCTGCATGATCGTGTCTTCGAGAGCCGCGTGAAGGCTGGCTTTTAGCAACTCTGGGCTGCTATGCCCCAGGCCATGCACTCCAATGCCGCCAATGAAATCGAGCTTGACGCTGCCGTCCGCCAGTTCAACCCAGGGACCCCGTCCAATGCCGCTCCCCAAATAGGGAAAGTAGGTTGCGCCACCCCTCGCGATGGCGAGACGCTCCAGCAAACCCTGGTAATGCTCTTGCAGTTCCGGCCGCGGTGGCTTGGGACCAGTAATGTGACCTTGCGCATCCTCAAGCGCGGCTAGCAGCAGCGCTTGGGCTTGTGCGATGCGTGGGTCACTTCGGAGATGTTCGGCTACGAGTTGGCTGTGTCCGCCGTGCATGCTGTCTCTTTCTCTAGGCTGCAGAAGCTTTCGATTCTACTTCCGCTAATGCCGCCTCAGCTAGTTTATCCTCGGGAACGCTGGAGAGGATGGGCGATTCCAGCGGGACTCCAGAAGGGCGCACGCCCAAAACCCGAATCCCAATTTGTACCACACGCGCGGTAAACGTAGGGCGATGCATCAACAAGTACACCAACGCCACCCCTCGGCCGATGCTCGAAAGAGTGAACAGCATATAATATCCCTGCAGCGAGGCACCGTACGAATGCAACACGATCGCGCCCAAGCTGGAACCCATGCACCAGGATGTTGTGCTGGCGAAGTTGTAATAGGTCAACATCTTCACCCGACGCGCTTGCGGCAAGGCTTCAAAAAACATCAAGAAGAATCCCAGCTCGTAGGCCGCCCAAGCGATCCCGTTGATAGTCTGGATGAAGATGAGCCAAGGAATCGCTTGCGACACCGTCCACAGCGAAGCCAATGGAACGATGGCAATGCCTCCCACGGTGAGCAACCAAGCGGCTCCGCGCTCTTTCGCGACCGCCCCCCACGCTGCCAGCGACACCACCTTGGCGACAAAGGCTACCGCAATTAAACCTGTGTAAACGAAATACGACAGGTCCATTTGCCTGAGCATATAGGGCGTAAAATAGGGGCCGGATATCTGCACCATCCCCTGTACGATAACAAGATAAATCAATAATTGTCGACCGTTTAATTTCTCACTCGCCGTTTCTGTGGGCAACTTCGTGGCCGCCGCTGCCGACCTGGCCGGTGGCACGCGGTGCGCGGCTAGCAACAGCACCGAAACCATGCGGAAGACAAATGCCAAACCAAACAAAATCGCAAACGCGGTAGTCAGCCAACCGTTCGATCGTCCAAACTGAAGTAGCAGTCCCCCAGCGACAAAGCCCAACAGTGTGGCTAATTGCGAGGCCCGCGTACGTCGCGCGAAATAACGAGCTCGAACTCGTCGCGGTACTATCTGCTCGATCCAGGCATTCCAGGCCGGACCCGTGGCTAACCCGCCAGCCCAATAAACCGAGGCAATCAGCAATAGTCCCCAAGCACTAATCGACCCTATCGCGGCCGCAATCACCAAAGGCAAAAATGCCACACCCTGCAAGGTGGCTGAACCTACAATCCAGGCTTGGCGATTTGGACACTTGGCTAAAAACCACGGGGTGGTCAACTGCAGCAGGCCACCGGCCATCAATGGAATGCTAGCAACTAAACCCGCGGTCACTTCACCCAATCCTACCGCTAACGCGAAGGCAGGCAAAAACGTTTCACCCACCCCAACCATCACTCCAAACGAAGTGGCATCTGCCGTGCTGGCGGCTAGGTTTCGGTGCAAGAGCGTTGAGGCAGTCGAATGGCGCTGAGGAAACAAGGGAACACGCAGTGAAGATTCCTCACGCACGACTGAGAAATTGGCTAGCCGAGGTGAATGGGACAAGGTTGACTACATCCGTGAGAGGCGACTTGGATGCTCGCATCGTGCCAGCATCCGTCTGCTAGGAGCAGACTAACAAGCCTTGATTATGCATTGTTGGCAGAATAATTTGCAGGTCAAATCGCGCCAATTCATGCGGTTCGACTTCCGGCGATGGAATGGAGCTGAATTCGTCCGTGGGGCGGGTTAACGGTCGATGCGAGGACATTCCTGCCGCCATACCTCCCGCTACATAATATTGCTTGCTTTGGCACGACACTCGCCGGTGTCGTTGGGTTCGGTGCGTCAGGCTTCGATCAACTGATTCGTGCGAATCAAATCGACGAGTTCGGCTGTGCTCATCTTGCCCGCAGAATCTGTCCCGGATAGCAGACCTGACATGAGTTCCCGCTTGCTGTCATGCAGGGCCAAAATCTGTTCCTCAATCGTGTCCCGAGTCACAAAGCGATAGACAGTCACCTTACGAGTCTGGCCGATGCGATGGGCACGGTCCGTCGCCTGATCCTCGACCGCAGGATTCCACCAGGGGTCCAGGTGTAGCACATAGTCGGCCGCTGTCAGGTTCAAACCGGTTCCACCTGCCTTCAGCGAAATCAGGAACAAGCTATCGTCCCCTT
>JBBQRC010000194.1:0-8230 GCA_038215215.1 Pirellulales bacterium | reverse complement strand
ACAGTCAATCCAGATTTCGACGCGGCAGGGTACGCGCGCGATATGCAGCGCTTGCAAAATACGGTTATGCCCAATCGGGAACGCGAACATGCGAGCTACCTATTGGAGGACTTTTCGCCGCGTGGTGGTTGGTGGCAAGAGAACGCGATGAAAGCGAGTACGCGATGACTCCGGAGCAAGAAGTGGAACGACTGCGCGAGCAGATCCGTTACCACGATCGCAAATACTACGTCGAGGCGTCACCGGAAATCAGCGATCTCGAGTACGATCGACTCCTGAAGTCGCTGGAAAAATTCGAACTGGATCATCCGGAGCTTGTCAGTGCAGATAGTCCGACGCGGCGAATCGGCGACGAAATCGTCGGCGACTTGACGCAAGTGCGTCACACGATGCCGATGTTGTCGATCGACAACACTTATAACCTTGCCGAATTGATGAATTTCCTTGCGCGCGCCGAAAGGAATTTGGACGGAGAACCGGTTGAGTGGGTGATGGAGCTGAAGGTCGATGGAGTGGCCGCAGCAGTGGTGTACGAAGACGGTCTGCTGGTGCGTGCCGTGACGCGTGGTAATGGCGAAGTGGGCGACGATATCACGCATAACATCCGCACCATTCACGACGTGCCTCTGCGACTAACGGGCGACGTGCCGCGTTTGCTCGAAGTGCGCGGTGAAGTTTACATGACGAACAGCGATCTGGTGCAATTAAACGTTCGCAGAGCAGCGGACGGCCAAGCCGCATTTGCAAACACGCGAAATGTAACTGCTGGAACGATTCGGTTGCAGGATCCAAAACAGTGTGCCGAACGAAAACTGCGTTTCTTCTGTCATGGGGTAGGCTACTGTGATGGCATCAGTGGTGATAACCATATCGATTTCTTAAACGAGCTCGGCAAGTTGGGGTTGCCGAAAACCCCCAACGTACGGCTTTTTCGCTCCGCAAAAGATGTCGCCGAAGCTATCGATGAATTGAACGCAAGCCTACATGCGCTCGATTTCGAGGTGGATGGGCTGGTATTCAAAATCAACAACTTCGCACAGCGTGCGCGACTGGGAACGACGAGCAAGAGTCCGCGGTGGGTGGTGGCCTACAAATTCGAAAAGTACGAAGCCATCACTCGACTGAATGAAATTCGGGTTCAGGTAGGGAAAACTGGCACGATCACCCCGGTGGCCGAATTGGAACCGGTGCAATTGGCTGGCACGACGGTCTCTCGCGCGAGTCTCCATAATGCGGAAGAAATTGAACGTAAAGATATCCGAGTGGGCGACTGGGTCGTTGTCGAAAAGGCCGGAAAAATCATCCCGCATATCGTCCGCGTCGAACTGCATCGCCGCCAGTCGGAAGCACTACCCTATCAGTTTCCAACGCGATGTCCGGAATGTGATTCAACGCTCGAAAAAGACGATGGCGGAGTTTATATCCGTTGCAACAATGCGTCCTGCCCAGCCAAACTGCGGCAGCGGTTGCGTTACTTTGCCAGCCGCAACGCCATGGACATTGATGGTCTGGGCGAGAAGATCGTCGACCAACTCGTCGATGCAAATCTGGTTCAGAGCTATGGCGACTTGTATCGCCTGCGGGCTGACCAGTTACTGCAGCTCGAGAGCTTTGGAGCACGTAAAGCCGAGAAGCTGCTGAGTGGAATCGCTGCGAGCAAGTCACGCGGCCTGGCGAGATTGCTGGCGGCCATCTCAATCCGACACGTCGGTTCCCGCGTGGCCATGCTGTTGGCCAAGAAGTTTTATACGATCGATAAGCTGCTGGCCGCTAGCGTCGAGGAACTTTCGCGCGTTAACGAAATCGGCAACATCATCGCCGAAAGCGTGTATCGATTTCTGCACAGCGACTACGGAATGCAGACCATCGAAGATCTACGCGGCGTGGGCGTGCAACTCGACGAGCCACAACAAGAAGTTATCGCCAGCACCGCAGCGCATGCGTTCGACGGAAAAACGGTGGTAGTTACCGGCACATTATTAAAGTACAAGCGTGATGAAATCGAAGCCATCATCGCCCGCGTGGGTGGTCGCGCCGCCAGCAGTATCTCCAAAAAGACCGACTACTTGGTCGCCGGTGAAAAGGCAGGTAGTAAGCTCGAAAAGGCCCAGCAATTGGGAGTGCAAATACTGAGCGAAGATGATTTTGAACGGCTAATAAATGCTTCCTGAAGACTGTCGCGTTTGTACTCGCACAATGGACTTAGGTGTCAGTGAGCGCCTAAAAGGGGCCAGCCCTTCGGGCTTCTCAATTTCTTCAGTTCTCTAAACGATGTTGCATTTTTGATGGGACGGGCCATATCAGCCCGCTGGGCTTTAGACAGTTATCAGCCCGCCGGGCTTGCGAAGGGTAAACAGCTTAGGTTCGGCAAGTCAATTAGCACCTATCCCGCCAAACATCGAAGAAAGGCCGTCTCCCATCGCTTTCTGTTGTTCGGCGAAGGTTTCCTTAGTGATCCAGCGCTTGAGAACTTCATTCACCGCCAGAACGCCAACATCGACCGCAGCTCCCGTGTTAGCGCCTTGCTGTTTCGCTAAGTCGATCGAACCCGTCATTTGCAAGCTCGCAATCAACAAACTACCCGCCAGATCGTGGATACTCTCGTTGGTAAATCGTCCTACCAACTCCTCGTACGAACCATTTTTTCCACATTCATCAACGGCAGAGAGCAACGCTGTCGGTGACTCGAAACTAGATGTTGCAGCGATTGGAGATTGTGGTCCGATTGATCCTGCCCCATCTTTTGCTGCTGGGATTTTCTGGCCATTAGCTTGGCTTGCAGTGGATTCCCCCAATGTTTGCAACAACGCGGCTTTCAAACCTGCATCATCGATCTTTTCCAATGCAGCTTGCAGGATCGAGTGGGTCGCGTAGGGCGGGAAGACGGTGTGGGTCATATCTTTCTGTGAGGGATCGCCAAGGCCATACTTGCCGATTAGGCGACCGCGCGCGTTGAAAGTAAAGCCGCAAGGGGCTGGACGTGTCGGGCAGAGTACTTCGAACAATTCGGCTCCGTTGATGTTCCCGCCATAAATGTGTCCACCATCCTTGGGCACGGTTTGTGACTGCCAGTGAATCGACGGGCGAAATCCGTGAATTGGCGGAGTTTGTCGGTCGCGACTGAAGCTGCCTGACAGTACGTGGTCCTCGACCTTGGGAGAGTCATCTACAGCGGCGAGCTTTACTGCTGTCAAACCCTGGACACTGCGAATTTGGTAAATGGCTGTATCTAACTCGTGAGCTTCCAGCGGCTCGGTGAACGACTGAGGGTAAATGTTGTTCAAGAATGGGAGCGGAATCTCGCTGGATGTCGCATCGCCAAAACTAAGGCTGGCGGTCGCGACTGACTTTTTCGCTTTGTTGCTGGGGGTCAACAATTTCACTGGTCCCTTGAGGACGACGTCCAACGGAACTTGTTTCTCCTTACCCGCCGCATCGCGAACCACAGCGACGCAGGCAAATCCCTCCTCGATGTACTTAGCAATGCTGTCTGGTCCAAACAACAACGCCTGATCTTCGTGTACAGCTACGACCGCCATTGTAAGCGGATAGGCGCCTCCATG
Source organism: Pirellulales bacterium (assembly GCA_038215215.1). Classification (GTDB taxonomy): domain Bacteria; phylum Planctomycetota; class Planctomycetia; order Pirellulales; family Pirellulaceae; genus Aureliella. The sequence goes on along the minus strand of JBBQRC010000194.1, from coordinate 4,667 downwards.
CTGGCTACCGATGTTGTCTGTGCCTGGACTGATAAAGCAGTCGATGCGCACCAGGGAGTTCTCATCCACACCCGTGGATCGCGGTGTAAACCAATCATTCGCTTTGGATACAAAGTCTTGCAGCCTCGCTTCGGTCATCAATCCCTTGCGACTGCCCACCAATTGTCGATCTTTCATCAGAAGAAAGTGCGTGGCTTCAGGACTTAGAATCTTTCTCCAATTCGTAAGTGGCAGCTCAATGAACTGAGCGGATGCGGCTTCCGCGACCTTCTTCGCAACCGGCAACATCTGCTCCTTCACTTCTGGTTCATAGCTGAACATGACCAGCGCCGTACCGGATTCGGGAAGTAGTTTTAGAAAGTCGTTCCACTCCGGCGATTTTTCGGTCTGTTTTTCTCTTGATTGCTCTTTCGATTTCCTTTCGATGTTTACGCGTTCAAGCCAGCTTGTATTGGCATTGACGTAGCCTTCCAATGTCAATGCAAACTGGTTTTGGCTCGTACTGTCAGAATCGCCGAGGTGCTCGAGAGAAGCAATGAGAATCGCGTCCACTTTCACATCATGTCGCTTTAGTTGCTCCATCAGCCTTTGCCGATTTTGAACATACCTCGAGTTGTCCTGCGCTAGGTCGCCAATTTTTAGCCTTGTCTCCGACATGGCAACATCGACAATTCTGCGACTAACTAATTCGAAGTCGAGAGGCAGATGTTGAGAGGCGAATGGGATGTAATTGGCAATCTGTTCTCGCAGCTCTTCTTTAAAATCGCCAACCTCTATTTTTCCGAGATAATTGATACCGACGAAAGCGATCACCTTAGAAGCATTGCTTTCGTCTATTTGCGCCGGAACTGGATAACTTGCCAAAAAGTCCCAAAGAGCTGAGTCATCTCCTGGAGCATTTGCGTGATCCTCCTTGAGTTTTGGAATCTTGTTTTGCGTCGAATTTGGCGCTTTCGATTCGCTGGCTGCTCCTTCATTCATCACGGCAAATACTTGGGACATGCTCGACATCAGCAGCGCCAAACCTTCATCACTGAACACTTGGCTGACCAGCCAGCGATTCTCGATTCGCCGCAGCTTGAATGTATTTGGGAAAGCTGAATCTGTGTCAGGAGCCTGTTCGCCAGTGATCTCACGTGCGGTTGCATTGTCACCGTCGATGGTTATCTCATACTTGGGTTTTTTCGTCGGTTCTTCCTTCGAGGCGATTTCGTCGGATGGGTCAGTGTCGAATGAGTGCATTAACTCGCCCGCTGCCGGTAAAAAATCCTTCGGCGATTTCAAAATACCTGCGGCGAGTCGAATCAACTCGCGATCGGGCTGAACAAGCGACGGTTCTAGTTGAACGGAGGAGACTTCAGCGCTAGGAACCGAACGGAGAGTCAGCTTGACTAGCAGCTCAAAAGCCTTTTGCGAGACTTCTGGAGGCATCGCCAATTTATGCTCTTTTAGCAGTGCGTTCACCTGGAGATGAAAGGATGGCCCACTGCCTGACACGATTGGCGTCCCATCTTTCTCGCCAATCACACCTCCGGACTGCATCGATATCTGTGACAACATAGACATCATGGATAATTGTTGGAGCATCACTCCGCTCATTTCCAAGAGCGCTTCGTCGGTATAGCACTCGGCTGGAAATTCCTTGGGATGTGCAAGAGAATAGCTGTGCAAGTAATCCAAGGTTGCTTGCGGCGTCGATAGTTCCGACGGGTTAAGTCCAGAAGCTTTTGCGGGATCTGGCTCGGCTCGTCGGCACTGGAGCATGCTAACCTTTGAACCAGCCACAAAAAGCGCCGGACGAAAGCTCTTATTGTCGTTCGCATTATCGGTTGCCATGCAGATGGAAAGCGTTTCTCCATTGCAAGCGATGATTCCAAGATAAGTTTGAGGATCACCGTTGGGATCATAAACAAAGTCGATTGGAAGCGGCCCGTTTTCTGATATTTGTGATAGTCTGGTGTCGCGGCACTCGGATAGAAGAATAGGTCCAGTCAAATTCTCCTTGCCCACCATGTACATCATCGTGTTACCTTCGATATGTATTTCCAGCGGCTCATTCCATTGTGCCAGTTCGTTGCTGTCACCCTGAGTACATACCTGGGCGATCCATCGTCCCTGAATTCTCTTCCTGATAACCGTCTCCGGTTGTTCACCAGGAACGTAAGGGACGCTCGTGACTGATGGTGCGAGAGACAGAGGTAACGGGACTAACGAAATGCTTGATCCTTTGTTCGGGCCAGCAAGGGTCGGCCCGCTCAATGGCCCGGCGTCCCACTTGAGATCCGGATTCATCAAGTCATCAACTCGCTTCTGGACAATCTTTTCCGCTAGCTTATCTCGCATGTCGATCGACTGTTGCATGCTGTTCATTCGACGAGCGAGGTCAGCTAACTCGGCTCGCTGCAATGTCTGTCGGGCGTCGAAGGAATTGCGAACGGCGAGTTGTAGTTCCGTGCGCTGTGCTTCGCTAAGTGACTGGGATTGCTTGAGTTTGTTTGCTAATTGATGAGTCTGTTGTTCGAGTTCGTTGTATCGCTGCTTGAGCGACTCAACTGTGTTGCTGCGATCGGCCTCCATGGAGAATGTTATGGTCTGGAATGACAGGGAAACTCCATCCGAACGAATCTCTGTCTGACGGTACGGTGAGGGAGTTTTCTCCAATTTGCTTGTAGAGACCGGACTCTCACCATCGAGGGTAGAAAGCGTTTCCTCCCAGTGCCGCGATTCCCATTCATCCCTGACTTTCCAGATAACGGAATTCGTTCGTTCATCGACAACGAAGCCCTCCATGTTGTCGTCATTCGATCCAGTCAATTCTCCCAGGATCTTGAGTACATCAGCAATTTTCGCATGTTTAAATGTGAACTTGCGGAGCGGGCCAGCCGGTTTGGACTTTGCCGGAACAGGTGCTTGCGGTGAAGATCCTTGGACGACTGGGGTTGGGGTGGGCGGGAAGATTGGGCTTGGCGCTTCGCTGTCCAGAAGAGCTAGGGCTTCTATGGTATCACGGGCAGCGGCTTCGTTTGCAAGAAACACAATCGAGTTGGTCCGTTGATCAATAGTAGCGCCGTTCACATCACCGCCATTGAGTTGCTGCCAAAGCTTAAGTACCTCGGCGGCCTTTGTATGCTTGAGTTGGTAGTTCCGGAGTTTAACGTCAGAAGGATCTACAGCCTCTGATGACTTGGATGGAACCTTGGATGGAACAGCCCGTGTTGGCTTTGGTGTCTGTGCTTCAAGGTCCGCGCCCGAACAAAACAGGCAGAGAAGGAATAAAAAGTTTATGAATGCCGCAAGGTTGCGATGATTCGTATGCATGGGTTCAACTCCGTTTGAAGGTTGATTGGTTAGGTGGTTTGATGTGTCGCATAGGCGCCTTTCGCCGGCCCCATTCCAGCTTGCCTGGAATGAGCCAAAGTTTTAGTAGTTAGAAGACGTCACTCCCCCGTCTCTCCCCACATCCTCATCCGCTCGACGCGAAGGGCGTCGAGCGGATGAGGATGTGGGGGCATTGGAGGAAACTATGCTCTAACTTCAAAACTCATTCACCCATGAGACAAGCTCATTGGGGTCTTTTCACAACTCGTGCACTCATGAGTCAAGCTCATGGGGGCTTTATGGCTCGCTACTTGATTGGTTCAACATCCCATAGATCTTTAGCTTGTGTTTCAATTGGAGCAAATTCTCGGCGAAGGACTTCTAGCTCGACCGTACCACTATCCCACTGCATCTCAGGCTCAGAGAACAATGATACGGGTTCGGTTACTAGAGGGACTGCATCATCGGTGGAACTCGGCGGTTGATTGAACCACATGAGTCCACAGCCAATTCCAATACAAACGGGAGCGATGGCCAGCCATGCCATCCGCTTGCGTGATTGCGGTCTCAAACGTCGCTCTTCGGGCAAGTCCACTGTTGTTGGCTGCTGAACATGAGCCAAGCATTTCTCTAACAGCACGGACAACTCGGTTGCTGACGAATATCGCTGGTCAGCAGATTTTGCGAGCAGCTTCAATGTGATCCGTTCAAGCCAAGTAGGTACGTTCCCATTGGTTTCGCGAATGCAGCGAGGCTCATCATCGGTTATGCGACGCAGGACTGCGTAGCTGGTTTCGCTGCGAAACGGTGGATGACCAGTACAGAGTGCATACAGTACGCAACCGAGTCCAAACAGATCGCTGCGTGCGTCGATCGCTTCACCACGCACTTGTTCGGGCGACATGTAGTGAGGCGTGCCGGGATGAAAGCCGCTGCCAGTCAGACTGGCATCGTCGGTTGCACGAGCCAAACCAAAGTCAGTCAAGAGTGCTCTATCGACGCCTTCGTCCAGCAAGATATTTGACGGCTTTACATCGCGATGGATCAGTCCCTGAGCATGCGCTGCGGCCAGACCCTTGGCTGTGTGCATGCCGATGCGTAGCACTTCGCAAACGTCGAGCGGTCCTTCGCGGTCCAGTCGCTGTTGCAGGGATCCGCCAGCAATGAATTTCATCACTAAGAAAGGATGCTCGCCTTCGGTTTCCACATTGTGAATCGGCACCACATGATCATCGACGACCGCGGCGGCGGCTCGAGCTTCACGAGCAAACCGATTCCGCGCCGATCCGCTACTGGCCAGATAGGGAGCCAACAACTTCACAGCGACAGGCCGATGGAGTTCTGTATCG
>JBBQRC010000193.1:0-8251 GCA_038215215.1 Pirellulales bacterium | reverse complement strand
ATCCACACTCCCGTATGGGTCGAGAAAATTGCGACCACTGCACCACCTGGAGTTTTGCGGCAGCAAGTCAAGTCATTACTGGTTTTGGTGCCCGCTCATACCGCTGTTCGAGACGAACTACTGACCGTTTTACCGATTCACGCAGAGCGTTACCTGGTGGCCATGGTTGGAGAGTTTGCCAGTGAAGTCACTCCGTCTGCTCTCGACCACAACGTCATGCACGTGGATTTAGGGAGCATGCTAGGCACGGCCACCGCCATCGAGCAGATCCAAGCTTTCCAAGCCGATGTAGTCATTGCTCTCGATTCCATCACCGCCTGGGATCGCTCCTCAGCACTTGCCGCTGTAGCGAACAACCGTGGACTTTGCGAGCTATTGTTTTTGGTGGCTCAGTGCGAAGCGACTCGACTGCAGCAAAACAAAGTTGAACTTTGGGGACTGTTCGTTGACGGCTGGAGGGATGATGCACATCCCCAATCCGGTGCCGTGGCGGGCTTTCTCAAGTCAGTGAATCGCGAGTACCCCACAGCGCGGACGGCGACACTCTGCACCCGAGGCCTGCCAATAGCCGCTGCCTTAGAATGCCTGCAGCGCGAGCGGCTGCAAAGTGACGGTGAACAGGAGATTGCTTACGACGGTGACACACGTCGGGTAAGGCGATTGCAACCAGTCGCTGCTATATCCTCGCCCGTGCCAATGGCCAAACTGGAGACTCATTCCGTGGTGGTCGCCACGGGTGGCGCGAAGGGGGTCACGGCGGTGATGCTGGACGCTATCTTGCGCGATTCTCAGTGCACCGTGGTCGTGTTAGGACGTAGCCCGCTCGAGGCCGGCCCCGCCAACTTTGATGAGCCGGCGGTGGAGCAGGATTACTATCGTCAATTACTAAAGGCCGCCCCTCAAACCACCGTTCGCGAAATGAAACGGCGCTTCGAATTGGCGCGCGCAAGCTGGGAAGCTCAGCGGACCATCGAGCAACTTTCATCGCTTGGTGGTCGAGTCGAATACATTGTGGCTGATGTGACCGACCGCAAACATATCGCCGCAGTTATCGAGCGCATTGTCTCGAACTACGGAAGAATCGACCTGCTGCTTCACGGCGCTGGAATTCAGAAATCCAAACGTCTCAAAGATCGCAGCTTGACGGATTTTCAACAAACGTATGCGGTCAAGGTGGCTGGGCTGCGCAACTTGGTTGAATCCTGCAACGCCCAGTTGGGACGATCGATCAACGTGCATGTCCTCACCTCGGCTTACAGTATCTTTGGCAACGACGGCCAGCACGATTATGGAGCTGCCAACGAGACCCTCGACCGCTTGTGTTGCCTGGCGGACGCGGACACCTCATGCCGCTGGACAAGCATTGCCTGGCTGGCTTGGGATGGCACGGGTATGACGCGCGGTAGCGAGTATCGCGCACTGGCTAAAAAACGCCGCCTGTCAAAGATCGACTTCGAACTTGGCCAACGCATCTTTCGAGAAGTCTTCTACGGCAAAACCGGGGCGGCCATCAATGTACCTATGTCGCAGGCCGAGCAGATCGAATACGCCGTCCGTACGATTCCAATAACGGTGTCAACAGGCCAGGGTAGAATCCTCGAATTGGCCGTAGAGCTAGCTGGTATTGACTGCCTGCCATTTCATAAAATTCGCGCGACTCCGACTCTACCGGGTGCCTGGATTCTTGATCTCTTTGTCACCGCCGGAATGCAACTCGTGTCGGATGCTCAAGGTCTCACCAATCTGACTGTTCATGACGCTTCCTTCTCACGTTTCGTGCGGTTCGCCAATGGCCAAGAACCAAATGTCCGCGTGGTGGCGGCAGAGAATGACCAGTCGATCGATGTATGGTTGATCGCAGACGTACTGCACCCTTCTGGAGTCGTGCTCGCGAAAGATGTCGTTTGCGCGTCCGCACGACTGACGTTTGGTATAGGTGAACAGCCTCGGGCTTTCACCAGCCATTGTGCAGCGCACGCGATGCTGGCGAATCCGGGATTGAATGACCCGTACTGTACGGGGCACAAGGATGTAGACTTGACCGGCCTGTTCGACTGCTTGAGCGACATTCGAATTGACGCCAACAGTCGTCGAGCTCAGTTTGCTTCGAGCCAATCTCTCAAGTCGTCCGCGCACATTCCAGCCCTATTGCTCGATGCCGCCTGGCGATTAGGAGCCATGTATGCGGCGTCAAACAGCCCGGATGTGTTTGTCCCCATGAAGATTGGTCGGATTTTGCTGCCGCTTGGCTCCGGCGCAAGCTTTAATTCTGGGCCGCTATGGGAGATTCGCTCGACCGCTCCCAAGTCAGAGAATCGTCAGGTTCGCTGGGAACGCACCGAAGCCTTCGACCAGACCGGGCGTCTGAAGTTGGTTGTCGAAGACGCTTGGGCCACGCGACTGGTCTGACAGTTAGTACTTTCGTACCAATCTTCCGTTTGTGTGGGTAGCAAAACTTTTGAAAAGTTTTGCTACCCAAGAATCGAAAATCGTGCACACTGGTAGATCAGTGTCGAATTAGTGACGAAGTGTTACACCAAAGCTCAACACGTTGGCATTGAGCGAGTTGTCCACGTTGGAGCCAGGTATCGCGCCAATCCCTGGTGCGTAGAGCGGACCGGACCGCGTGTTTTCGAACATGTGACTGTAAGCCAAGTGAAACGCGGTCGAGTCGGAAAGCACGACCGAAGTACCTCCACTCAATGTATGCTGATAGATCAGCGGCGTCGCCACATTAAAAAAGGTTTCGCTATTCGAAACGGGATTTTGGTTAAACGAGTAGCCTGTTCGCAAACTAACACGATCGCTCCATTGAAATTGTGCCCCTAAAGCAGTCGCAACAACAGAACTCCAGCCTAGCCCTTGGACCTTACCGCTAGGGGTGAAGGCTGCAGCCTCGCCGAGCCCTTGCGTATTGTGATAGTCGAGATAACGTACGTCGCAGGCGAACAGCCAACGTTCAAATCCTGTGTAGGCAGTACCAACCGAGAGGATAAGCGGTAAATCGATATCGGCCGTTAGCCGCCGCGGTCCGCCATTGGCATCCATACTGTAGAACTCAAAGGTCTCCATCCATGTGGGGCTCTTGAGCGATATCCCGTGCTGCCAAAACGCATTCGCTTTGTAGAAGGCACCCAATTGAAAGCCTGCTCCCCAGTGGTAGCGAGATGCCTGGCCGGATGGATAAACTCCGCCAGCATTGGGTTCGCTAAACACGAAGGGCTGGACCGCCAATTGACCGGTAGTGATCGTGGGACCAACGGCTACGGACAGCGTATCGGTAAGCTGCAAAGCGGCCACCGGAGCAAACTGCAAGAACGATGCTTCAGACGAGACCAGCCCCAAACCAACAGGTGGCGGCGCTAAGATCAAATTGGTTGGATCGGAGTTCAGATTGGTCTTGAAACCTGCCACGCTGTTGATCCCTAAACCAAGCGTCACATACGGATTGTTCGTTTTGTGGACCCAACCAAAGTTGGGAATGGGAAAGGCGCCGGTGTCGCTCTTGGTTTCCCCAGCAAAGGGTCCATAGACGGTGCGGACCTCCTGGTTGGCGAACAACAGGTCTAGCCCCATCCCCATTTCATTGGATGGAAGCTGCGTGATGGTGGCTGGGTTCCAATAAAAGGCTCCCATGGCATCCAAGGGAGCGGCCGTCGATGCCCCACCCATGCTACGATTCACGGGGCCCGCCGCCGAAACGATGATCCCCTGCGCTGCAGCTTGCCGCATGCCAGCAAGTGTCGATAGCAACAGGACGATCCAACAAAATGTTTTTGGCATAAGTACTCCCTCCCTGTGAGCGTTTCGACTCCATCGGAAGAGCCAGCTACTTTGGGGCAGAAAATTCGCTCACAAGGCGCGGAGTTTATGTATGCCCCTAAAAACACTCCACCTAAATTACGCTCCCTCACACTTGGCGAAACACTTCCGCTCGCAGACGATCAACGCAATTTGCATGGCTTGTCGGAAACGCGTCATTCGAAGCGGATAATCGCGGTCCAATTGGCGCAAGATCGCCGCAATAAACCGCGAGCTGGCGTACTAAGTTGCTCAGGAAGTTACGGTTCGACGTCCCATCGTCACCCCAGTCATTGGCTTGTCTTAGCTTTCTTTTTGACGGCCTTTTTGACAGTCTTTTTCGCGACAGGCTTGGCCACTTTGGGAGCAACCGGTTGTTTCTTTGTTTGCGTGCGAGTTGAATTTTTAGTTTTTGAAACGGTACCAGTTTTATTGGAAGCAGCCTTTGCACCGGCCGAATGATTGGACAAATCAATGCCAAACATGGCTCCGAGGTCTTCACCGTCCAAAGTCGAAGATTGGTTTAGGCCGATGAGGTCGTCGGACATTTGAGAATCGAGGGCCTGAGACACCAGTTCGCTGCGATCAACACCCCGCAGCTTAAAAAACAATTCCGGCTCTGAATCCAACCGATGACCGACGCCATACAGGGCGGCAGCCACATGCTTGCACATCGTGGCGACGTCAGGACAACTGCAGCGAACCTTAATTTCGTTCGGACTAGGAAACATACCCTCTTTTCGGTTCGTCAGGCGTTCGATGACGGTTGCCGGCAGCTTGCCTCGCATCAACTCCAATAATGAAGTCACTTGTGAAGAGCAAGTTTTGCATAGTGCCTGCCAGCGTTTGATGGGCAGACGCGTGATGTCGATGCTGATCTTGTAGAGGCTCGAACCGCTCACCAGTGCGGTGATCTTCCCATCGGAGATCTGTAAATCGACGATCGAGCCATTCCGCGCATAGCTGCGACCGCGGGGCATGCGATTCGCATAGTCGCTGTAGTTTTCGAGATTATCGCACCAAGCTTTCCCCCAAAACGTGCTTGCGATCGCTCGTCCGGTGATCTTCACAGGGGAAAGCGGCTTTCCCTTTTTGCTCATGCGTTTAGCTTGGGCCTCGGCTTGACGTCGCCGCTGCGCTACTGGCACGTAGGGTGCCCAGCCTCGATAAAATGCCATGGATTTCCCTTCCAAGTCGAAACCATCGGAGTTAATTAGTGGCTGCTTTGGACAGATCGAGTGCGATAAACTGCATTAACTGTTGATTGGACATTTCCGTCAAGTTCAGTTCCCCGCTGTCGCTGAACAGTTCCCGACTAATTTGTTTTTTCGATTGGATCAGTTCATCGATGCGTTCTTCCAGTGTCCCCCGGCTCACGAACTTGTGAACCAGTACATTGCGTTTCTGACCGATTCTAAATGCACGATCGGTAGCTTGATCTTCCACCGCGGGGTTCCACCAACGATCGAAATGGATGACATGCGACGCTTGAGTGAGATTCAAGCCCGTGCCACCGGCTTTGACAGAGATCACGAAGAATGGCGGTCCCAACTCCTGCTGAAACTCGTCCACCAACTTGCCGCGTCTGGCCGCGGGCGTTTTACCGGTCAGCACCAGTCCCTCGCGGCCGAAGTTTTTGGCAAGAAACTGCTGCAAGGGATCGCACATCGACTGGAATTGAGTGAACACCAGTACTTTTTCCTGCTTCTCCATCAGCGTCTCGCAGATCGCAGCCAACTCAGTAAACTTGCCCGATTGTCGGTCATCGAAAGTTGCTTGCTTTAGGTATAGCGCAGGGTGATTGCAGATCTGCTTGAGCTGCATCAATACCGCCAGCACTAACCCTTGCCGCTGGATGCCAGTGGCAACATCAAGCATGCTCTCGAAGTTTTTGAGGACCTCCTGATACAAAGCGGCTTGGGTTGGCGACAGCCCGCAATCAACCCGCATTTCCGTCTTGGCAGGCAGATCTGGGATGACCGTTGGGTCGGTTTTGAGGCGACGTAAGACATAGGGGCGAATCAGTTTCCGGATGGCTGCCAACCGCTGCGTACGCACTTGTTCGTCTTTGCTCGACGCAAACTTTTTGAATTCCGTCGCGCTGCCAAGCAGTCCGGGCGCGCAAAAATCGAACAGCGACCACAGGTCCCCTAAATGATTCTCGACCGGCGTTCCAGTCAGCACGATGCGACAGCGGCCTTGAATTTTTTTGATTGATTTAGTTTGTGCCGACGTGGCATTCTTGATCGCTTGGGCTTCGTCCAGGATGGCCAATTGCCAGGGACACTCAAGCACCCATTTCGCGGTGCGTGCTGATCCATAAGTGGTCACCACCAAATCGTACTCCGCTAGTGTTTTGGCGGGATCTGCGGCGACTGCTTTGAGCTCCTCCTCTGTAGCTACGGAGCGATGCGCCACAAACATGTTGAGATGCGGTCCAAACTTTTCGACTTCGCGCTGCCAGTTTCCGAGCAATGAGGTGGGGACGATCAACAGGCTCGGCAACTGCGCCGCGGTTGCTCTTGAAATTGATTTCGATCTTGATTTAGGGGACTCGGGCGACTGTGCACGCAATTTCAATTGAGTGAGCAGCGAGATGACTTGAATGGTTTTGCCGAGTCCCATGTCATCGGCCAAGCACACCCCCAAACCAAGTTGAGTAGCGAACCACAGCCAACGCACTCCATCGACCTGGTAGTGTCGGAGAGTTGCATTGAGGCCGTTGTTGGGATCGAGTTGGGCAAGACCAGCCGGTTCGCGCAGCGATTTCAGGGTCTGACTGAGCCATTCGCCGGGCTCGATGCGAGTCCATGAACGCACGTCGTCATCGACCAGCTCGGGACCAATTTGCGCACCAGCCAGCAAACGCATCCCCTGTAGAAAATCGATCCCGCCGACGTGTTGCTTTTGAAGGTGCTGCCAATGTTGCAAGGCGTCTTGCAGTTGGCTTTGATCGACTTGAACCCACTTTCCGCGCAGCAAAACCATCCCTTCGCGGGCCGCCAACAATTGTTGTAACTCCTGCTCATTCAGTGGCTGGCCGTCGAGTGCCACTGCAACATTAAAATCGAGAGCTGAAGCGGAGGAGAACGTGGCGGGGCCGACGGCGCCGAGGCGGACGGTCACCTGTGGCCGTGGTGGTTTTGCCGCATTCCACCAGTTGGGGACGCGAACGATGACACCAGCCGACTCCATCTGAGTAACGCTGGATAAGAACTCAAAGGCTTGGGCAATTCCCCAGGCCTGCGGCGCGAACAGTGCCCTAGATTCAAGCAGCCTCTCGACCAACGGCGAACTCTTCGCGGCAATGATGACGGGCTCGAGCAATTCGTTGAGTCGATTGGCATCCTTGTCGACGAGAGACTGCTTAAGGGCTTCGGAAAGCGGGATATGTTGTGGGGAACCTGTCAGAGAGCGACGCTCCGTGTAGGTTGCCAAAAAGGCGAAGGGAGCCGCGGGGTTCTTCTTATTTTCGGCTAAATGAAAAGTGACCCGTCCCACCAAATTCCAGGCGGGGTCTAAGCCTTGCAAATACTCTGCGAGCCCCTGCTGGCTGCTGGCGACGGCCCCCTGTGTAAATGTATCAAGTATTGCCCACAGCCGTCGCAACATGTCAATCGATGCGTATTCCAGTCCACGCATGTTGGGGGCCGCCGTGAGGATTTCAACCAGCGAGTCGTCATCGGGCGCCGCTGGTGATGTCCAAACTGTGGAGGCTTGGGAATATTGTCGACAGAGGGCGACAAAAAAACGTCTCGCGAATTGCCTCCAAAACTCGAAGGCAGGTGGCAAACCATCAAACCGCTTGGCCGCATCATGCGACGCCAACATGGTCAAGCCGTGGGCGTAGGACTGCTGAAAGGCCGCCGCCACGTCGGCAGACAAATCAGCCGCGCCATCCATTTTCGCATTGTCACCCGCCGGCGCCAGCGCCAACAGGCCGCTCGGCGTCACGCACAGAAAATATGCCATGAATCCATTCTCAGTTGCCACAGAAACCCTCCAAACCCAAGTTGTGGCAATTCTACTTGACTGGTCCGGTCGGTGAAATCCGCCGAATCAAGCCTCCCCATGGCGGCCCCAAGACGGTCACGCTCCAAGTTGTGCTGAACCAAGGCAATTGCTTAATGCGTCAGGTTGATTTAGGCTGGAGGGTCGAGTTTGGTCGTAATTTGGCATAGCGTCTGGAGGCGCATTTGTATGGATCCTCGCCTTGAACAAGACTTACTATTGTCGCGTCGGCAGTTTTTCGGCAATTCCGGGATTCGCCTTGGCGGAGTCGCACTGGCCGGACTGACTGCCGGCGCTCTGACTGCTCGCCCATTGCAGGCGGCAGGAGAAGTCATTCACCCACCGCTGGCGGGTCTGCCACACTTTGCCCCCAAAGCCAAGTCGATTATTTATTTACACATGAACGGCGGACCTTCGCAGATCGACCTGTGGGACTACA
>JBBQRC010000192.1:0-8254 GCA_038215215.1 Pirellulales bacterium | reverse complement strand
CAGGCGACAGAACTTCCGAGGCGTGCCTGGGCGAGGCTGACCAGCGCTCAGGTGGACGCGAACGGCGAGGGCGGAGTGTCACTAACCGAGTTGCTGGCCTACCAGTCCAGTCGCAAGTCGCAACAAGATTTGTAGCTTGAGGACCATTTGCTCTTGCACTGCCGGCAGAGGAACTTGTTAAGCTTCACAGATGGCGGTACGGGATTCAAACTGAGTGAGATCATTCCATGAACGACAACTCGCAAGCCGCGTTTGCGGACCACGTGCGCATCGAGGAACTGATAGGTGCGGCGCGGCGCGGAGAGAGAGAGCAACTCGGGCTACTGCTGCAATTCTACTTCAACTATTTGACTGTTTTGGCCAGCACACAGCTCGATTTACGTTTGCGACGCCGCGTGAATCCATCGGATTTAGTCCAAGAAACGCTGCTGGCTGCCCATCGGGACTTTGCGGCGTTCCGAGGTGCGACACCGCAGGAATTTGTGGGCTGGTTGCGACAAATTCTTATCAACGTGCTGCATGGTACGATCGCCAAGCACGTCAAAGCTGGCAAACGCGATGTTCGTCGTGAGGTTTCCATCGATCAAATCGGTGTGGGCCTGGATAAGTCGGCCGCCAATCTGGCCGCCTTGTTGCCGGCGGCAGTTTCTAGCCCCAGTGGTCACTTGCATGCCGAGGAGCGGGCGACGGATTTGGCCGACCATCTGGCCATGCTGCGAGCCGATTACCGCGAAGTCATTGTTCTCCGCAACCTTCAGGGGCTGGCTTTTGAAGAAATCGCCATCCGCATGGAACGATCAACTGGAGCGGTTCGCATGTTATGGCTACGCGCCATCGATCGCTTCAAAGAAACCTATTCGCTGCCGGATCAATGACTTGGCGATGATCATGTGCTGTGGCGTTGGACAAATGGACCGCGTGTCCGTATCATATCGACTCGTAAAAGATCCCACCTAACTGGCCGTATGTTACGCCGCTCGACCATCAAAGGAATTATTCGTTGTCCGAGGAGCATGTGTTGGTAATCCCAGCGACGCAACTGTCGCTACTGGGTGACTTTAGCGGTTTCCGCGCGTTTGATCAGTTGGCCTTTGACGCACTGCTGAATCCGGATTGGATGGAGTTTCGTCCGCGCAGCTCGGTCGAAGACGATGCCAATTTTAAGCAATTGATTCCGTATGCGATCTTGCAAGCGGTTGTGGATGGTCAGCCGCAGTTGTTCCAATACACGCGCGGTAAAGGTCAAGGTGAGAAGCGATTGCATGCCAAACGTAGCATTGGTATCGGCGGACATATCTCGCGTGAGGACGCCGACGGTGCTGACCTTTATCGTTCAGGAATGATGCGAGAATTGACCGAAGAGACCGTGATTGAAGCAGCTTACGGCGAGGAATTGGTCGGTTTCATCTATGACGATACCTCAGCGGTCGGTCGGGTGCACTTGGGTGTCGTGCATTTGCTGACGCTCGCCGCGCCACTGGCGCGTGCCCGAGAATCCGAATTGGTCGATAGCGGCTTCGAAGCAATTGATACCATCAAATCAAAACTGGAGTTGTTCGAAACTTGGTCGCAGCTTTGCCTCGAACACTTGTTCTAAAAGCCGCGATCTTACGCTAGGTTTTGTTTAGGCGAGCGTCAGACTCGCCGGGCGAGCCATTGTTCCGCTGCTAAAGTGCCCCCGAGGCGGATACTTTTTGACATCATGTGTAGGTTCACGGACCTTGATTTATCTCGATCATCACGCAACCACACCACTTGATCCGGACGCGTTGGCGGCCATGCTACCGTTCCTAACGGAATTCTACGCCAATGCCGGTAGCCTTACGCACGCTGCTGGACGACAAGTCGCCCAACAGCTTGAAAGTTCACTCATCACGCTTTCCGGACTCCTGGGCGCCGAGGCAGACGAGCTGATCATTACCAGTGGCGCGACTGAGAGCAATAACTTGGCACTTTTCGGGAGCTGTCTACATCCCCGGCAAAGACGGCGGAAGATCATCAGCCTCGTTAGTGAACACAAAGCGATTCTCGATCCATTGCGACGGCTTGAACAACAAGGCTTCGACGTAGTGATGCTGCCGATTGCAGCCAACTCTGGTGCAGTTACCGGTAAGGTGGACATGGAGCAGATACGGGACGCCATCGACGAGCAGACGGCGGTGGTCTCGGTGATGCTCGCAAACAATGAGATCGGAACAATTCAGCCGCTGCGCGAGATCGCCGATTTATGCCATGCTCAGGGCGCTTTGCTCCACAGCGATGCGACGCAGGCGGTCGGTCGGATACCGATCCAGGTCGACGAACTGGGTGTTGATTTGCTGAGCTTTTCGGCGCATAAGTTTTATGGTCCGAAGGGGATCGGTGGCTTGTTTGTACGCCGCCGCGAACGTCGCGTTAGACTTCAGGGGCAGATCGTTGGCGGGGGACAGCAGCAAAATTTACGCGCTGGGACACTCAATTCGGCCGGTTTGGTAGGCATGACCGCAGCGCTCGTAAAATGCTATCAACTAAACGGTTGGCTAGAGCAGCCACAGCAGATCGGGTCTGAACAAATTCTCGCCAGTGGACTGCGGCAGCGTTTGTACGATCTACTGGTGGCAGGACTACCGGAACTGCAGCTCAACGGCCCAACCTTGGCAATTCCTCCTTCTCCTCAGCAACTGGTAAGGTTGGCGGGGAACTTAAATCTCAATTTCTATCCGCTCGAAGGCCAAAGCCTGATGCTCGAATGTCCTGAGCTAGCAATGAGCAGCGGAAGCGCTTGCTCCTCGGCAGATCCGCAGCCGAGCCATGTCCTGGCGGCAATTGGGCTTAATATTGAGGAATCACGCAGCAGTTTGCGGATTGGTGTTGGGCGCTACAATACCCGAGAAGAAGTCGAGTTGGCGGCGGAAATGCTTTTGCAGGCAGCGCAAAAATTGCGGAAGTTGCTGTAGCCACGCTATTTACAACTCGTTAACTTGATCTGCTATTTGCAATTGTAAAGCTCGTGTCCGCATCAGGAGGATTTCTCATCATGGTCACTCGTCTCTTCGCCTTCACTGTCGCTTGGTCGGTGATCGCTCCTGGCCTAACCGTGGCACAAAATAAATTTGATCTCAGCAGCGGACGCGATCGGACGGGCACGCTCGGCGCAAACACTTTCGGTGGCTTTCAGAGCGGCAGTTCGTTGGGGGGTGGCTGGCAAGGAAGTTCGTGGTTGAACACAGCTGCTAACCAACCGCAAGATTGGCGACTGGGTGTCCGTGTCGACAACATTGACACAGGTGTCCTGATTCGCGAAGTAAGCCCAAACTCGGCCGGTGCCCGCGCTCGTCTAGAAGTTGGCGATATCATCGTTAATGTAGGCGGTTTTCAAGTGGGAATGATCGATGGTCGCCTCTATGATTTAGCTGAAGAACTGCGACGACGGGCGGACACGACGGGCAATGTGTCGGTGTTAGTGCAAGATCACCGCAGCGGGCAATTGGCCAGCGTGCGTATGCAATTAGACGCCAGCCAATCCTCACTCACGGGTGAATTAAGCCTGCGGGAGCGGATCACACTACCGGCGGATGCCATCGTCACCGTGCAGATTGACAACGTGACGCGTCCCTATGCAATCGTTCGTGGCGGACAGATTGCTTTTCGTCCGACAGCCACTCTAGGAACAATCCCCTTCGAAATCGCTTATGACCCGACCTACGTCAACGATCAAGACACCTATCAAGTCAGGGCCTATATCACTTCGGGGGGCAGGACCATTTTCGACTCCGCCCAAGCGCCCCGCGTGATCACACAGGGAAATCCCAGCCAGGTTCGGATCAACTTAGTGGCTGTCGCCGTCAATGCAATTGCGATCAGCAGTCCGCTGGGGACCGGTTCATCGGTCATTTCTGCCGGTTACCCAAACTACAATGCGCTGGATGATCAAATTGTGACCTTATATCGACAGTACTTAAAACGCTTGCCCACCACGACTGAATTGGCAGCCTTGCACCTCAGCCCCAACATTGCCAACCGCATCGGTACATTGCCCATTGAAATGATGGCGGCCCAGGAATACTTCGACGCCGCAGGCAACAACAACCAATTGTGGTTGCAAAAAGTATTCACGGAAGTCCTTGGTCGCACTCCAACTCAACCCGAGTTTGATCAGTGGATAAAGCGTTACGCAGACCTCCGTTTTTCGCGCACCGAACTGCTACGCCAACTCTATTCACAAGCTGGCAAACGCTAGGTTTTCACCGATCCTTTCAAGCTAGGTAACATCCGCCTGTTCGAAAGCGGCAGCCATGGCGGCGCGATCAAATTCTTTTTCGTGATTGGCGAGGAACACGGTAGCGACCCCGTTGCCGATCAAGTTCGTAATAGCGCGGGCTTCAGACATAAAACGATCGACCCCCAGCAAAATGGCCAGCCCTTCGACGGGAATCACTTGCACGGCTGACAGGGTACTCGCCAGCACGACAAAACCGGCTCCGGTGACTCCGGCCGCTCCCTTGGAAGTGACGAGCAAGACGCCGAGGATGGTCGCCAATTGCTCCCAGGATAGCGCCACTTGATACACCTGAGCGAGAAAGATCGTGGCCATCGAAAGATAGATCGTTGTACCATCTAGGTTGAACGAGTAACCAGCGGGAACTACCAGACCAACAACGGATCGCGCACAACCCATACGTTCCAGTTTGACCATCAGTGTAGGTAAAGCCGCCTCGCTACTCGAAGTTCCCAGCACCACTAACAATTCGGCGCGAATGTAGAACAGGAATTGGTACAGACTGATCTGATAGCCACGCAAGATAAACCACAACACCACAAAGATAAAAATGGACATTGTGGCGTACACGCAAATCATCAACTTGGCTAACACCAGTAAAGTCCCAAAGCCATAGGTGCCAATGGTAAAAGCCATCCCTCCGAAGGCACCGATGGGGGCAAAGTACATGACAAACCGCAGTAACCCAAAGACAGCATGCGAGCAACGGTAGAGGAAACGGATAAGTGGCTGCTTGCCGGGTAGCTGACTGAGGACCATGCCACAAAGGATTGAACCGAACAAGACTTGGAGCGTGTGATTTTCTTGAAAGAAGCCTACCCAAGAAAAATCGTGTGCTTGTGAAGTGAACTTCTGCACGTCACCTTCTTGTGGCGTCACCCCCGCTCCGGGCCGAACTGCGTGGGCAACAGCAATGCCAATAAGCAACGCGAAAGTGGTCACGACTTCGAAATATATGATGGCTTTGGCCCCAATTCGGCCTACTTTGCGCAGGTCCCCCATGGCAGAAATGCCGGTCGTTATTGTCAGGAAAATCAGCGGAAAGATGAACAGACTGACAACACGGATGAAGCCTTTTCCCAGGACTTCAGCCTGCTTACCAAGCTCAGGAGAAAAATGACCCACGAGGGCTCCAGCCACGATCGCTAGCAGCACCCAAAAGGTTAGGTTATGGAATAGTTTTTGGTGAAAAGACAAAACCTAGTTTCCGACGTCGTACTTGGCGGGTACTTTGTTGTCGTAAACGTTGACCTTGTTGGTCGGCTGGCCGTCCGGAGTTGTCAGTGGCAATTCTTGTTTGCACCACTCGAGAATGCTCCCCTTCAGGTCGACCGCTGGCTGGCCGCCAGCCTTGAGCTGTTTTACGTATTTGCCGCTCCGACCGCCGCTGAGGCAGTAGCAGACTGCCGTCTTACCAGCGTATTTTTTCGGATCAGCTTCATACTTGGCTTTGGTGATCGCGCCCGGAATTATGGAGACACTATTTTCGCTGTCGCTACGAACGTCGACGAGCACGATGCTATCCAACGCGGCCTTGTTGGCCATGATTTTTCGGAATAACTCGATGGAGATCTGATTTTCGTTGGCAATCTTAGCCCCAATGTCGCTCCCCACTTCACTCTGTGGTTCGGATTTCGGTGGGCCAGAAACGCGGGTCTCTTGGCCGCTACAGACCGTCACCGAAAAGACCAGTAGACCGGCGAGTCCGCCATGAATCAGAGATTGGAACATTGTTGAAATCCAGTGTCAATGTTGAGAAAGTGAGCCCGGCTTCCTAAGTCGGCAGCGGGCGTGGCAGTGAATCGAAAGTTGCTACGGACTTGCTCTTGGGGTTTTTCAATCACCCACCAGCGGCACCGGCGCGCTGTCCAGTGCCCGAGTGTACTGCAGTAGAAATTCGTTGAACAACCCCTGTGCATTTTGTAACGCTTGCTGTGTGGCTGCTCCATGGCGCAAGGCTTGTTCAATGAGCGATTGATCCACCGACAGCCCGACCCCTTTGAGTGTATCAAGAACATTTTTAATTTGGGGGTCTGACTGAATCTGTTGCACCCGCTCGGCGGCCTGCTGATCGGCACTGGCGGTGGTTTTGAGCTGCTTCAATACAAACCAGTGGCCAGGATTTTCCATGGCCATAAAGGTCAATTCTACAGCCACGTCCGGGGCTAGCTGGCTCTGTTGCAAACGCATGATCAGGACTCCACGAAAACCGTCGCGCTCGGCTTCTGTTGTTGCTTGTTTCCACCAATCTTGGGGCTGCTGTAATTGTTTAAATTCCGGCAATCCAAGTTCTGCGCCCAACTTGCCGATGGCATCCAGCCCGCTGCCGCTGCCCAACATCTGACCAATAATCGCCCCAAAATTCGGTGTCTCGGACTTACGCATTAGGACAGTCCCAGTTCCCTGGTAATCAAGCGGCTCGCGTTGTTGGTATTCCACAAGCGCTAGCCGCGCCGCCCATTGCCGGTCCGTTTCCTCGGCTGGTGAAACTTGTTCCGCAAGATTCACGCTGGCAGTCTTCAGGTCAACTCCTTGCGCCACGAGCTGCTTCTCTAATTGACTCACTGGCGTCGTCGTCGGACCCGCCACGTGATGCTGCCACGCTAAGCCCGCGATCCGGCGCCGTTCGGCCGGCTGCACGGACAATTCTCGGTACTCGTTGGCCGTCAAGGCAATCCGTACAAACCATTTCGTGCTGTCAGGGTTGTCCTTCAGGAACTCAAACCGCATCAGCTCCTTTTCGAGAAATATCAGTAGCCCTTGGTCCTGCTGGCGTTCGCCCATCCAGCGTTTAATCCTCATCCAGCCTTGCTCGAAAATTTTCTGTGACCGTTCTTCATCGTATCGAACGAAATCAGCGGCGATGGTCGGATGAGTCGCTTCGAGCCATTTGCGTTCCACCGCCAGATCCAGGCTACGATCGGGCTGTTGCGATAACACGAAACCGTACAACTTCGCGCCGCTGGTGAGCTTCAGTGAATCGACTCCCAGCCGCGAGTCTGCGACCTGCGGAAGTTGCGCCGTGCAAATCGATGTGACGAGGTCAACGAGGACCGGCATCACTAAAATGCAAACGCACACACAGGGTCGGAGATGCATGGAGACAACTTTTGCAGTGGGAAGTTTAAGCGAATCGTGGGTACCGCCAGCAGCACGACGGCTATGCCTTCTTTCAATTCTATACACAGATCAAAGCTGCTCTCCAGTGTTAATTTCTACAGTTATTCTATACTAACTAGTCCTATTGCGATGGTCCTTGTGACAGGTTCCTTGTCCGTTTCTTGTGGCTGGTTTCCGTATTCCCTACAAGCCGCTACGTGCTGCCTGCGTTCCGTTGCTCGCAGTTGCGATGTTCAAGCTGAGAGGTCGGTTCGCCGCGCCGGTCCTGTGAGACCAACTCGCGACCGAACCCTTTTGCGTGGATGGATTGGTCCAGTTGCGTCAAATTGGCTTCTGCTGAGGCTAACCTATGAGACAACGTTTCGAGGTGTGCGAACGCTTTTTCGATGCGTTCGACGATCTGATCTTGCTGTTCAGTTGGTGGCAGCGCGACGTGAAGCGAAAGCACTTCAGGGAAATGGTGGCAACCTGCGTGAGGCCCGCGAATAACTTATAGTCGACCCTACCAGTGTTAGTGTACCATTCGGAGATTGCCAAATTACGTCCTTTGATTGGTCGCCATACGACCGGCTCGTACGTTTACTGACCCACCGCAGCGGCTGTGACGCCGTCTGCCGCTTAGCTAGGAAACTCGACAAGGAAAGAGATACCGCAAATTCTTCTTCGGCTGACGAATAGACGAGAAAGCGTGGAGACGAGAAAGCGTGGACAGGCTATGCAGCTCGTCATCGGCACCTTGCTGAAGGTTCATACTAATTTACTGTAATTCTATCTACCTTTCTCTACGGATTAAATATACTGGTTAAGATACTTAATCAAATAAATTTTCTTTGGATTATCAATCAATTAATTATAGTTTTTGAGGTAATTTGAAGC
>JBBQRC010000191.1:0-8260 GCA_038215215.1 Pirellulales bacterium | reverse complement strand
CGGCCCCACCTTCTTCATCGAGCGGGACGCGACGGAAAGTTGCTCTAAAATTGGGAAATAGAGATATGTAGGGAGAGTTGTCGCCGGTCCCGCCGCTAAAGTCGACAGAATCGGGCGCAGCGGAAGGGAGCAGCGGGCGGTAACATTCACGAAGCTTTCCGCAAATCCCGACTCGTTCTGAACGACCAAGCCGATGAAGCAGCACGATTTTATCGCCAGCCGAACTCTTTAATCCCCTCAACTTGGCTCGATCTCTATGACGTGGTGGGTCCGCGACGTCCGACCTCGCTTGTGGAATGACATTTCAGCCTGCAGGGGAATTTGTCTGAATTAAGCTATAGCACAGCGGGCGGCAAATTCTTTTTCCTGACACACGGCCGTCCTATTCCATTTAAGGCTGCACGATGAATACCATCAGGATTGTATTGGCTGCGCTCAGTTTTTCGTTTCTGCTCAGCCCACCCAGTGCTCACGCTGATGAACGCTCCGACTATATTCGGCTTCATTACTCGAAATTTGAAGCTCGCTTGCCGATGCGCGATGGTGTCAAGCTATTCACGTCGATTTACATTCCTAATGATCTGCGGGTGGATCGTAGCTATCCCTTTTTGCTGATGCGGACGCCATACAGTGTGGGTCCCTACGGTGTGGACCAGTACAAGACCAGCTTGGGCCCATCCGTGGAGTTCGAAACGAGCGGCTATATCTTCGTCTTCCAAGATGTTCGTGGGCGGTACATGTCGGAAGGGGAGTTTGTGAACATGCGACCGCACATTGAAGGGAAGGCGGGTGTCCAAGTTGATGAGAGCAGCGATACCTATGACACGATCGACTGGTTACTGAAGAACGTGGCGCACAACAACGGTCGCGTGGGTCAATGGGGCATCTCTTATCCTGGGTTCTATACCTCCGCCGGCGCCATCGATTCACACCCTGCTTTGAGAGCGGTTTCGCCACAAGCACCCATTGCAGATTGGTTTTTTGACGATTTTCATCGTAACGGTGCGTTTGTACTCCCCATGGGATTCAATTTTTTCTCTTCGTTCGGACAATCGCGCCCCGAGCCGACTCCAGTGGCCGCCGAACGCTTCAACCACGGTACGAAAGATGGCTATCAGTTCTTTTTGGACATCGGACCGCTGCGCAATGTCAACCAGCTCTACTTTCAGGACCGCATCCGATTTTGGAACGAGTTGGCAGCACATCCGAATTACGATGCATTTTGGCAAGACCGAAATCTGTTGCCCCATTTGAAGAACGTCACCGCCAGCGTTTTGGTCGTGGGTGGCTGGTTTGATACAGAAGATTTATACGGCCCCTTGCAAACATACCGCGCGATTGAAGCCCAGAATCCGGCCGCTGAGAATCGTTTGGTCATGGGACCTTGGTACCATGGCGGCTGGAGTCGTGACGAAGGGCTGAAGCTCGGACAGGCCAACTTTGGATTTGCCACTGGTCAATGGTATCGCGAACAAATTCAATTTCCATTTTTTGAATCCCAGTTGAAGAATGTAGCTGGCGTCCAGTTGGCTGAAGCGACTGTGTTTGAAACCGGCGCAAACCGCTGGCGTGAGTTTGATGCTTGGCCACCTACCGACACGCAGCCGCAGCGACTGAGTTTTTCCCCAGGTGGCAAGTTGACGGTACAGGTCGATGCACCGAAGGACCTAGCTGATAAGGAACTAGCTGCTGACAGCGATCTGTACGACGAGTTTATCAGTGACCCCGCCAAACCAGTTCCTTATACCATGGAAATCACTTCTGCCTGGGCGCGGGATTACGTTACTGAAGATCAGCGGTTTGCCGCTTGGCGACCGGATGTCTTGGTCTATCGGGGTGAGACGTTATCGCATGATTTAACCATAGCCGGTCCTATTCAGGCGAACTTGTGGGTCAGTACCAGCGCGGGGGATGCGGACTGGGTCGTTAAAGTCATCGATGAGTTCCCCGGCGCACCGGCAACAGGTGCCAAAGCCAACGACCCAGCTTGGGAGAATTATCCTAGCGGTCGACAGCAACTGGTGCGAGCTGGCGTCATCCGCGGGCGATTTCGCAATAGTTTCGAGCACCCAGAACCTTTTATCGCCAATGAGCCTACGCGAGTGCGATTGCAACTGGATGACTGCTTGCACACTTTACCTGCTGGCCATCGTCTCATGATCCAAGTTCAGAGCACGTGGTTTCCGTTTATCGATCGCAATCCGCAGACGTATGTCTCGAATATCTTTGAGGCAGTGGAGACAGACTTCATCAAGGCCACTCATCGACTTTTCCGTTCGCCAGAGCATACCAGCAACATTGAGATTTTGACCTTGGATTAGGGCCTGTTGGTCGCCTAAAAATCCCAGCGTTTTGACTTCTTAGCACTTTTCATTTCGATACTTTGGTGGTGCATCATTTGAGAATTCTTTGTAGCCAGGAGTAAAAACGTCCGTTCAAAGTCACTGAGTGCTGTTGGCAACTGTCTCGTCAGTCTCGCCAGGTTACATGATTGCATTTTACGCCGCAGCCTGCCACACTGAAGGTACCGCCCGCAAAATGACAGAGCGGCAATGAAACCGCCTGAGAATTGCGCTGAGTGGGCTCAGCCGTCACGCGTGGCTGATGCCCGTGGCTTCTCTACGCCTCGCTCGGCTCGTACTTCCGCTAAAACAGTCCAATCCCTCCAAAAATCCCCACAGTCGAAGATTAACACCGATGATGATTCAACGACGCCAATTCGTAAAGCTCGCCGTGGCCGGCTCGGTTGCGACTCAATCCAGCGCAACCGTTTGGTCCGCCAAGCAGACTGAGATCCCCATCATAGACACTCACCAGCACCTGTGGGACTTGGTGGAATTCCAGCCACCTTGGTTAAAGGAAGCAGATCCGAAGATTGCTGCCAAGCATGCGATCAGCGACTATCTGGCGGAAACGACCGGTCTTAATGTGATCAAAGCGGTGTACATGGAAATTGATGTGGCCCCAGTCGATCAGAACAAAGAAGCCGACTACGTGTTGTCTTTGATTCGCACGGGCCAATCTCCCACCGTCGCGGCGGTCATCTCGGGCCGTCCTGACGCGGCGGGTTTTGCCGCATACATCAAGCGTTACCGGGACAATCCGTTGATCAAGGGGGTGCGCCAAGTTCTGCATGTCGAGTCGGCTCCGCGAGGAATGTGTTTGCAACCTCAGTTTGTCAAGTCCATGCAGTTGCTAGGGGAGATGAACAAAAGTTTTGACCTCTGCATGCGACCAACGGAACTAGCGGACGGAGCTGCTTTGGCCGAGCAATGTCCGGACACGCGTTTCATCGTCGATCATTGTGGCAACGCCGATCCGAATGCTTGGAAGGCGAACACCAGCAAGTCAGCCAAGCCACCCAGTCACTCCGTCGAACAATGGCAACGTGACATCGAAAAACTGGCCAAGTGTCCCAATGTGATCTGCAAGATTTCCGGCATCGTAGCCCGCGCTCCGCAGGGATGGACAGCCGATTTTCTGGCGCCGGCCATCGATTTTTGCCTTGATCAGTTTGGTCCCAATCGTGTCGTCTTTGGTGGCGATTGGCCAGTGTGCAAACTGGGGGCTAGTTTTGCGGAGTGGGTCAAAGGCTTAAAAGAGATCATTAGCCAGCGCCCTCGCGAAGAACAAGAAAGATTGTTTTATAAGAATGCAGAGCAGTTTTATGGAGTGTGAACGAGCCGGCGACGGGATGAGTTGGACTCGGACCACTGCGAGTTGGCACGGCCTATGGATATGCTTATGAATCATCCTTTTCGCGCGCGAGCTTAATAACCAAGTAGCCCAAACGTTCGGGATTTTCTGGCAGTGACCAACGACGACGTAACCAAGAGCAATACCGGATCCAACGATCGCAAGTCGTTTTCCGTGGCTGCGAATTCCGACCACCCGCAATTGATCGATCGTTTTCGGATCCGCGGTATTCTCGGAGAGGGTGGTTTCGGCACTGTTTTCCGCGCGACCGACGAAACATTACATCGCGATGTAGCGCTGAAAGTACCCGGTCCCAAGATTGTCGAATCGGGGAATCTCGATAGTCTGATTGCCGAAGCCCAAGTGGTGGCGATTCTTGATCATCCACATATTGTCCCGGTTTACAACGTCGGCAGCACGCCACGCTATTCCTTCTACCTGGTATCGAAACTGATAGAGGGACCGGACCTGCGAGTTCGCATGCATGCGGGGACTATATCGGTCAACCTCGGTATCCGCTGGATGGCTTCGGTCGCGGATGCGCTCAATTATGCCCACTCAAAGGGGCTGGTTCATCGTGACGTCAAGCCGAGCAATATTCTGATCGATAACCAGGATCATCCTTGGTTGGCAGACTTTGGACTGGCGCTGCGCGATGGAGATCTTGGTAAAGGTCCACGACTTAGTTACGCCGGAACGTACGCGTACATGAGCCCAGAGCAAGCTCGAGGCGAGGGGCACTTGCTGGATGGTCGTGCCGATATTTTCTCGCTCGGCATCGTACTCTACGAACTGTTAACGGGCATCAGACCGTTCACCGGACAAACACGCGAGCAGTTGCTAGACAATATCGTGACGCTTGAGCATCGCCCGATGCGACAACGGAATCCCAAACTGCACCGGGAGCTCGATCGTATTTGCAATCGAGCGTTGGCCAAACGCACTTCCGACCGTTATCCCACCGCCGCAGATTTTGCCGAAGAATTGTGGCAATATCTTAGTTCGCAAAAGTCTCCCGGTGCCTCTACGCCATCGACATTGTCAACACTCACGGCTACCGACTCGGTAACAAGCTCACACACACTCATCAAACCCAAAGTTGTCCCCAAAGGACTGCGCGCCTTTGATGGAGATGACCGCGATTTCTTTCTAAGTTTGTTTCCCGGCCCCTATGATGCGCACGGTATTCCCGAACTGATTCGGGTGTGGGTCTCGCGTATCGAATCGCTCGACATCGCCAAAACCTTTCGTGTCGGCTTAATCTATGGGCCCTCAGGGTCTGGCAAGTCCTCCTTTATGCGGGCAGGGCTAATCCCACTGATTAATGATGCCGTCCGAGTGGTGTTAGTGGATGCTACCGCCACCGGAACGGAGGCAAATCTGCTAGCGGCGCTACCAGCCGCCGATCAAATCACTGACCAAGCGGATCTGGTGGTGCGTATGGCTGCACTGCGACAAGGCGGCCATCAGCGGGGCGAGAAAATTCTCATTGTGATCGATCAGTTTGAACAATGGTTGCACGCTAATCCCCAGATGGAGAACACCAAGCTCGTCAACGCGCTGCGACAATGCGACGGTATCAACGTTCAATGCTTGCTGCTGATTCGTGACGACTTTTGGATGGCCGCTACACGTTTTTTTCGTGAACTCGACATCCGTTTGCTGGAGGGCACCAACAGTTCTCCGATCGACCGCTTTGAGCTGCGACACGCGCGCCAAGTGCTGGCCGAATTCGGTCGGGCATACGCCTGTTTGCCCGATGATCTGTCGCAAATGAGCGACGAGCAATCTCAGTTTCTCGATCAGGTGATTGCCAGCATTGAGGAAGACGGAAAGATCATTTCCGTGCATCTTTCACTCATGGCCCAAATGCTCAAGGGCCGCGATTGGATACCGCAAACGCTGTCCCAGATTGGTGGCGCTGAAGGAGTTGGGCTGAACTTTCTGAATGCAACGTTTTCCTCCCGGACCGCCCCGCCGGCCCACCGCGCAATGGAGGTTCCCGCGCGGCGCGTTCTGTCGGCACTATTGTCCGACGAAGGGTCGAACATCAAAGGACAAATGCAATCTGCCCAAAATTTGCGCTTGGCTTCCGAGTTGTCGCCTGGCGATTTTGATGCACTGATCGAAATCCTCGATGGCGAATTGCGGTTGATCACCCCGGTCGATCATGTGGATGCGAACGAGCCCGCCAATTGTTTTCAACTGACTCACGACTTTCTTGTGCGCCCGCTGCGCGATTGGCTGACGCTTAAGGAGCGAGAGACTCCGGCTGGACGAGCCAAATTGCGGATGCAGGAGCTAGAACAGGTTTGGCGTCGCAAGCCTGAAAAACGCAACCTGCCAGATCTCTTCGAATTCGTACGCATGAGTTGGTTAACAAAAGGGATGAGCCGCACGCTAGCAGAATCCAAGATGATGCGCGCGGCCAGCCTCTATCACGGCTCTCGGGTTGGATTTGTTTTGCTCACTAGCTTGGCAGTTGTGTTCGTCATTGGCTTCATCGCCAGTCGTAATGCCGAGCAGAGCAGAGTGCAACAAGCGGATGCATTGGTCAATCAACTACTGGTCGCTCGAAATGACGAGGTGCCTGTAGTACTCCGCGAACTAGCACCGTTAAAGACGTACGTCACGCCGCGTTTGCAGGCTCTGCTCGCCGACCCGCAGGTGATTCCGTCCGAATTGTTTCGCGCTCGCTTGGCACTGGTCGACGACGACGCGGCTCAGGTGGAACCCGTTTTGGCCATGCTCGGCACTCTTTCCGTAGAGGAACTCAACCAAGTCATCGAAGGTCTGCGCAAACATCCACAGGCTGCACGGGACCAACTGTGGACGATGGTCGAGGACACCAACGCGACGGAGGAGGCCTGGTTGCGAATTGTTTACACGCTAACCGCTCTAGATACATCTCCAGCGCGCTGGCAACCCTACAGCCAACGGCTATGCGATTCTATCTTAAATCAAAACCCTGCTTTAGTTTCGCAAATGGCCACCATGCTGGCTCGTCAGTCCGAGTGGCTAGCAGCGCCGTTGACCCAATATTTCCAGAGCGAGGGGGCGACTTTTGAAACGCGATTGAATTCGGCAACACTGCTCGCGCCCTGTTGTCAGCAGCGACCAGAATTGCTGGCCGAATTATTGGTGACGGCTCGGCCAGAGCAGTTCGTAGCTTTGCTGCCAGTCCTGCAGGCCAGCAGTGCTCCGCTCGTCGAGTTGTTGAATGACGAATTGCAGCAGCAGCCAGACGTCCTTTGGCCCATACTACCGATGCCTTTTCCGCAGCTTGCCGAACACACGCGGCGCGTGATCGAAGCAGCCGATGGCTACGTGACCCATTCGTTTGCGTTAGCGCAGGACTTGCAGCCCGCCGCCCTCGAGGCAGAAGCCAGCGCCATGAACAGCGCTGGCTACCACCCTGTTTCCATTCGATACTTTGAGTCAAAGGATCAACAGGCTCGCATGTCCGTTGTTTGGCAACGACTGGGCTATCGCTGGCAATTCTCCAGCTATTTAAACGCAATTGAGGTTCGCAACGACCTTGCAGCGAAGAAACAGCAAGGTCTTTTTCCCATTGATATCACTCTGCTGCGCTCCCCGACGGCGGCTGCTAGCGCGGACCTATTTGGAGTCCTTTGGTCGGAAATTGATCGCTCCACAGTCATCGACATGACCCTGTATGTCGGCGTGCCTGAGCTAGAGCATGAGTCGGCATGGAGCCCCTTGAATGCGCTGCATTACATTCCGAAATGCAATTTGAAATATCGGGTTGCAAATGGAAATGCCTACTATTCTTCAGTGCGCGCCAAACTGCGCATCTCTCCGAAGTATGAGGATGCTTGGGATGACAAGGTCGATGAATACGATTCACGAGTTGTCACGGGATGGTATCAAGCGGATGCGAGGCAAAATCCGGCGGGCTTGGTCAACGGCAGCGTCTCATACGCCGCAGCGTGGTGGAGTGGTGGCAATGTAGAGTCGCAAACTCTCGACCGCCTATCACCGTCGGATCACCTGGCGCGCTGCAAACAACTGGAAAGGGATGCATATCGACCAGTGTCGATGTCCGTCATTGAAGATCGTGGGAATTTGATCGCTACCAGCGTTTGGCACCGTCCAGTTGTTAGCGAAGAAGAACTGGATCGACGAGCCAGCCGCCACGCCAACGCGATGATCGCGCTGTATCATTTGCGGCAACGCGATCGTTGGCTGCCAGCATTATCGCAGTCGAGCGATCCGCGGCTGAGGTCATTTTTGATCAACCGCGCCGCCGCCATGTTAATCCAACCGCAAGATTTATTCGAACAACTCAGCCATAATTCGAATTTGGCGCAGCAGATTGGGCTCATCGAGGCGCTCTCCGACTATCGACGCGAACAATTGCCCGAAGAACTTGCCAGCCAAGTCACAGCGCTGATCGAAGAACTCGGTTGCATCAATCCATCTTCGGGTATGCACTCGATGTGTCTGCACCTCTGTCGGAACTGGCGACTGAGTGCGAGTGAAGAAAAACTACGGAACGCTTCGACTCCGCCGAAATCCGCTGCTCTTGGGAACGGAGTGAAAT
>JBBQRC010000190.1:0-8300 GCA_038215215.1 Pirellulales bacterium | reverse complement strand
ACTGAATTGCTTGTCAGAACCATGTAACACCGGTTGTACAAGGCGTTCTGCCAAAGTCGTCTCCGTTTCGATAACCGAACGGGCAAAACCCAATAGTTCAGGAGCCGTATCGGGCAACCACGCGAAGTAGCGTAGCAGTTGTCGACGATTGGGAGCCAGCGCTAGCTTGGCGGATGCCAATTCTTGTTCAACAGCAGTAAAAATCTTAAGCTGCTCACTGGGGTTCGCTTGCGCGTATGTCCGCGCTAACTGAACCGCAATCCAATTGTCCGAATCGACTTGATGTCCTGCAGCGACGTTTAACATCTCGCGCCGACGCGGTTGACTGGCAATACTCTCAGTCAAGCGACTGCGAATCAGCAGCAATAGATTCTCGGCTGCCGCCAGATGCTGCGAACTTTTCACATTCCCCAGAGCCATGCTTTGCAAGAAACGAAATCGCTGTTGCGGCAAATCAAACACCGCAGCGTAACGCTCGGCGAATGGTTTGAACTTGATAAAGTCTTGGTCGAGCCCGCGCAAGAGCGTTTCTACAAGCAGGAATCGCGTATCTGCATTCTGAGCGTCGAGCTGATAGGATTTTTCAAGCCGCGCGATGGCATCCATCAATTCCCCACTCGCCAACGCCAATTGCGACTGCTGATTTAACGCCCAAGTATCATTTGCATCTTTAGCCAGCCGCTCCGCCACTTCGACTTCCAAGGACTCGCGAGTGTAAAACGCGGCCACATAAGTTGGACTGATCGAAACGATTTGCTTTTGGTAGGCGAATAGATTCCCGAGGGGTATGTCGACCGTGGCCGTCTCGAGAATTTTGCCATCGCTGGCACTCACTTTGATCACTTGTTGTCCGGAGAGAGGGATAAGCATGCTATCCCCTTGCCAAATGCCCTTACCTGCCAATGTTTGGCCTTTGGGGAAGGGGCATTCCCAACCACGACTACCATCGTTGCGGTAGGAATAAAGTTGCGTGTTGCCCGCCAGCACCACAAATTCGCTATTCGAACCGACGACGTAACGGCCTGAACCACGTTTGACTCCGTCACCCTTCCATTTGTTTTCGCCAGTTAACACATCCAGACACATCAAGAGGTCCGATTCAGGCGGGGTCATCAAGACACGACCTTGATCGGCGACGATGAACGGTTCATGCCATCGCTGGCCCAGGGGTTCGTAATTGGAGGCCATTTCCAGCATACGCATGCCATTAAACTGATTGCCGCGATCTTCCCGATTCGATTGGAACGTACGGGCCCAACGAAGACTTCGCGACATCAAGTCGACCGCCACCACCGCACCGCTGCCGGTGGGGCAGATGACCACGCCATCTGAGATCGTAGGAGATAACGCGAGACTGCGACGCTGCGTATCCTGAGCAATCTCCATTTGCGAAGAAACCAATTGCTGTTGCCATAAGACCTTGCCAGTCTGCGACTCCAGCACCACCAAATGCGTTTCGCCGTTGATTTCTACCAGAGTGAAAAGTTCGTTTTCATACGGCAGCGGCGGACCGAGAAAAAAGGCATTGGCCAGCGTACGATCCGCATCGCTGGTGGCGCCGCCAAGTCGCCACAGCATGGCCCCTTCCGCAGCCAAGCTGACCCCTTCCAAATAATTCGAATCCATACCAAGGTTGGCTGCCGGACCTGCCGAGATGGTTTGCGCATTGATCGGTTGCTCAGAATCGGAGCTGACGAAGTACAGACGATCCGTATCACAACTGAAATTCCCGAACGCGGAACTCCCCCAGACGCGATTCTTCAGTTCCTCAGAGACCGACCCGCCTAGTTCCCCGTTTTCTGCAAGCTGCGGTCCGTTGGTTAGTTGAAGCGGCGTGCCATGCAGGAAGAACTGCCACTTGAGTATCCCAGTTTCAAAATCTCTCGCCAACACCGCACTGTTGGTCGTTTTGAACAGCACCAGGTCGTTCACCACGCGAGCTTCCAACTTGGGGAGGATCACGTTGTTTTGCTGTCGAGCAGCGGTGGTAACCGTGTTCAACGCTTCCTCTTCCTTCAGGCTGCCATGAATTCTTTCAAACCAACGCGCGTTACTCAGCGGCATACCGGCGGAGTTGACTGCATTGCGTTCTGGCGAGCCGCCGGAAACGGTCCAGGCCTCCGCCAGGGTACTGTCGGAAAGTAACGTGGCGCTGGTCAGATTGTCGACGATGTTGACCCAGTTCGAAGTAACGTTTAAAGGAATCGCGCGACCGGCAACACTTATCTCTGCACCGGGAAAGAGTCCCACAGATTGCTTGAGCGTTGCTATGGCTAAATCGGAGCGGCCAGCGTAACGATAGGCTAACGCTGTAGAAGCGGCGAGTTGGGGACCAAATCGCCGTCTGGCCGCAGGAAATTCCAGCAACTTGTGCAGCATGCTGCCCGCTGCCAACGGATAACCCCCAGCCAGTTTGTACTGAGCCACTAACACCATCGCGTCATAGCCCGCGTCGGTATGCATGTATTTCCGGACCACGTCCGAGACCGCATTAAAATCCCTCGCGGCCACACCGGCGTTCAACTGCTGACGCGCTTTAACACCAAAGGCAATTTCCAGCGATTTACGTCCATCTTCCGTTAACTCGCTCAGCAATCGAATGGCCTCGCCCTTGATGCTCTTGGAGTAGTAGCCTGGACGATCGGGATCAATGAAGAAGTCCTGCCCCAGCAGTTCGTCGGTGTCGGTGTCGCTCTCCCCCGTCAACAGCGCACCCAGCGCAGCAATCCCCTCGTTGTAGCGATTTTCTGACAAGGCCTCGCGTCCCTCGTTAAGTAGTCGCTGGAGGGAACGAGGGGCTTTCAGGAATAAATCCTCGTCGCGACGCGCCATTCCGCCAAATAATCCGGGCTGGGCAAAAACTATTGCCGGCGTCAGGAGGAGCATCACGAAGGCCACCAACAGCGCGCTTTGCTTCAGCCGCCGAGCGGTCGGTTGACACAGTTTGAAATGAGCCATGCGGCTTTTGTCCTTGAAGATCAATCGAAATTCCCCGCGTTGTTACGGACCGCGACCCAAGACTTCTTGGCCGGTCCCAACGACCCGTGGGAATCGTTGTGCTTGATCCTTCAATCTACCAGCTAAGGATGAAGCAAGAAATAAGTGTCAGGTCCCTTTTCTGCAAAGCAACCGCCGAACTGCTCCGCCTGAAAGGGAGCCGCCCGCCGGCCTACCTAATCGAGATAGCGGAAATCCAGCGAGGCCATCAAGGATTGGATCACACTCGCCAACTTTTCAGGATTCACGGCTGGCGATCCCTGTGGGTCGATCACCGCGGCTGGTGCCAGAAAACTCAGGCAAGCTGCCGCCTCTGCTTGTGACGGTTGCCGACCGACGCACTGAAGATAAACTTGGCTGATGGCCATCGGAGCGGTTGAAAACTGGGTTACGATCCGCTGAGCCGCCGCCTGGGCACGTTCTACCACCCAGGGGTGGTTCAGCATCACCAAAGCCTGCGGTGCAACCGTACTGCGGGAGCGTTCGCCTATGGAGACACTCGTGTCTGCAAAATCGAAGGCCTCGAACAGCTCGGGAAGCGAATTGCGAAAAACTGGCTGATAGACGCTCCGTCGCGCGCCTTGGTGTTGATAATTGTAATCGGCCGCGGTCTTGGAGCGGATCAGCGAACCACCAACGCTCAAGTCCAACTCACCGCTCACTTGCAACATGGCGTCGCGCATCGCCTCCACACTGATCCGTCGCAGGTTACCCCGCCACAGTAACTGATTGTTCGGGTCCTGCTGCTGCGCCCTGGCGCTCGGCTCCACAATTCTACGGCGATAGGCGTCAGTCAGCACCACGCAGCGGACCAAGTGCTTCGTCGACCAACCGCTGCGCATTAATTCGTTGGCCAACCAATCCAGCAGTTCGGGATGCGATGGGGGCATCCCAGTGGTTCCGAAATTATTTGTCGTCGTCACCAACCCCTGCCCTAATAGCCAACTCCATATCCGATTGGCATAGACTCTGGCCGTTAGCGGATTGCGGGTATCGCTCAGCCAATGCGCTAATTGCAAGCGACCACTGCTGCTCGCATCGAACTGAATCCCAGTTCGTCCCTCCACGTCAAGTGCGGTTAAAAAACCGCGTGGCACAACTTCTCCCAAGTTGTGCACGTTGCCACGAATATGAATGGCCAGATCCTGAGCCGGTGTCTTTTCCGTCAACGTCATGAAGTTCGGACGCTCTGCCAATCGAACTTGTAACCGTTTCTGCTCCGCTTCCAACTCTTTTAGTTCCGTCGGCACGCTCTGGATGTCGGCGGGTGCAGTCGCCCGGCGATTGTTCGTATTATCCAACTGGGACACCACCGCGGCCACCGACTTGGCTTCCGCTTGAGGCAAGAACTGAATTGCATCGATGACCACATGACCATCAGCCCCCTCGTTGCTGACGGTCACAAACGCTGGGCCATTGGCCTCAAAGCGATACTCGCCCAACGATATCCACAGTTCATCCTCGTTAGGTGGGTTCCGTTGGTTGATGTGCAGTGTTTGCTCACCATCTGGTCCAAATACGACCACCTTGGAATTCGTCGCGCGGTTCTCGCCGGGGGTGTATGCCATGCGAACCCGATACGCGCCGGTCGTCGGTAACTTGGTTTCAAAAATCGCCGACTTGTCGCCTGCACCGGTTCTGCCATCATGCAGATAATGCTCCGCGACAAAGTTTGAGACCGATGTCGAGGGGGTCCACACCCCTGTCAGCTTGGCATCCGCGTCGTCGATCACAATACCTGCGAGCGAGGCCAGCGCAACGGACTTGCCGGTTTTGGCGACACTTTTTGCTGGGCGAGGTTTTAAGGCGGCGATCTGCTGGTTCAGCTTCTTCAACTGCCCATCAAGCGAGGCGAAATATTCAGTCTGTGCGTGGTCCAGCGGCAAAGGTTGCTCCACCCACTTGGAAACATTCGAGTGAATCAGAGCAGTGGTGTTACGGAAAATACCGGCCAAAGCATAGTAGTCACGGGTTGGAATCGGATCGAATTTATGATCATGACAACGCGCGCAGCCAATGGTCTGACCCAAAAATGCGCGACCCATCACTTCTAACTGCTCGTCGATGAAGTCCATCTCCAACTGGGTCTTGTCCTGCTCCTCGAGATTGGTATTGCCGAATGTCAAAAAGCCCGTGGCCACCAATTGTTTGGTTCGCTCGGCGATGTCCGGAGATACCAACAAATCGCCAGCAACCTGTTCGACGATCATCTGATCGAAGGGACGATCCGCGTTAAAAGCATCGATCAGATAATCACGATACCGCCAAGCTTCCGGCAGTACGAAACCTCTCAGAGTTACCGACTCGGCGTAACGTGCGACATCCATCCAGTGCCGAGCAAGGGTTTCACCGAAGCGCGGGGAGCTCAGTAACCTGTCGACTTGACGCTCCACCGCATCAAGACGATTATCCGACAAAAACGCGGCGAGCTGCTCGGGAGTCGGTGGTAACCCATTCAAATCGAAGGTGAGCCGTCGGAGCAACTGTTCGCGTCCAACGGGTGCCGCCGCGTCTAACTGGCTAGCCAGCAATCGATCGTTGATGAACCCATCGATGGCGGCTGCGGCCAAGCCTTGTGTGGACGAGGATGCGGTGGACGTCGATCCGGTGGCCGAGGTTGCTGTGGACGTAGATGGACGTGGCTTTAGAGTCAACGGGCGATAGGCCCAATGCTGCTGCGCCTCCGCGACCGACAGGGCGGTACTCTGAGGCTTGCCAGCCGTCACATCGGTACGAGGATCGATCGCGCCAGCCTGAATCCACTGACGAATCGCATCGATGGCTTGGTCGGATAACTTGCCCTCCGGGGGCATTTGCAAGTCAGGATCGTCGTACGCAATGGCTTTCAACAACAAACTGGCGGCCGGCTCGCCGGCAATGATCGCCGCGCCCGAATCCCCGCCCGCTTGCCAATTTGGGGCAGAATCGAGCAGCAGACCGCCACTCGCTTCTGTCTCCAATGAATGGCACTCCAAGCAGCTAGCGATCAGCACGGGCCGAACGTGCGACTCGAAAAATTCGACCTTTTCGCGTTCGGCTTCTGTTAGCTGCTTATCTTTTGTGAGCTGCGGAGACTCTCTTGGCGACTGCGGGTCAAGACTCTGCGGATTAGTACCCTGCGCGTCTAGCCGCATCGCCAGACCACTGAGCGTACAGGCTAAGATGGCTAAACGCCAAAACAAGTGAGACATGGAGGGCACTTTGCAGGTCGGAAGGTAGGCTTAAATTCCCTTCTCAACATTCTAGTGCAGCTCGCGTCGCTGGTCGATAAAACATTCGACCTTTTTTAAATTCGAGTCCGACCATCAGGTCAGAACTTTCCCTGGCAGTCAGCTGCCTCATCAATGGGAGTGACAGGAATTGAACCTGCACACCTTACGGTACTAGATCCTAAGTCTAGCGCGTCTGCCAGTTCCGCCACACTCCCAAAATGCCCGTCCATAATGCCCGTCCAAAATGCCAGTCCTGGGAATTACCCAGCCCAGATCAGCATATCGGGCTGACGGCCAATTTTCAAGTCAGCCCCCGACTCGGCAACCTGTTTTCGTTCAAATAGCAGAGTTGGCGATACAGCATCTCGATCTTGGCAGGGCGAAAACCGGCAGCCAACGCGGCCCGCAGCGGATTTCCAAAGATCGCTTCGACCTCCATGGGTCGTCGCTGCCGATAATCCAACAGCATGCTACTCGCGTAAGGGACCATCAGCCGCGTGTCGGCCAACATCTTGGCAATGTTGGACTCTTCAATTTCTTTGCCGCAAGCATGGGCTGAATGACGCACTTCCACCATCAGTTCCTCCACCAACAAAGCGGTTTCGGCATGACTCATCAGTTGGCTCGTATCCGCATCCAACACAACTGAGAGACCGTTGTAGGGAATATTCCACATCAGCTTGCGCCACCGCACAGCTCGTAAGTCTGCCGCCGGGACGATGTCCATTCGCGCAGCCTGAAATTCGGCAGCGATGACGTTCATACGCGGCGTGATCTTACCACTTAACGCGTCGCTGTACTCGCCAAAGACAATGCGGCCATGGTCGAGATGATGAATGTGCCCTGGCCCCACTTTATTGCTGCATAGAAAGCAGCAACCACCCAACACCCGCTGCTCCCCCACTACCTCCGCCGCTACGCGTTCGACATCCAAACCATTTTGGAGCACGAAAACTATCGAACCCGCGTGGCACAAGTGTTCGAGGGCCGCGCGCAGACTGTGGTTTTGCGTAACCTTCCAACAAACCAGCACGACATCCACTTGCGGCATGTCGCTAAAATGGCCGTAGACGTGCGGTTGCGACAGATGAAAATCGCCCAACGGCGTATCGACCTGTAATCCATGTTGTTGTACTTGCGAGAAATCGCTCCGCAACAAGAAGTGAACGTCAAAGCCGGCGTTCGCCAGCAATCCACCATACAGACCTCCTAGCGCGCCGGTACCTAGCACCGCGTAGCTGTTTCGCGTGACAGTCATGGCTTGCCCCTGAGTCGCGTGAAGTTGTAGGCGTCGCGTGAAGTTGGAGGCGTCGCGTGAAGTTGAAGGCGTCGCGTGAAGTTGAAGGCTGTGTGGCGCAAGCTAACAAACAAGCGAGCATTATTGAGGCGCAGCCTGCTGCCCGCCTGTTCCCAGTCTAAGATCGGGAACAGATACGGACCATTTAGGAAAGCATAAAGCTTGCAGGACAGCACGCTCCCAGACTGGGCCTGGGAACGAGAAACCGCCCTACCTGCACTAACTTATTTCTTGCTAGCGTCCAGAGTCTTGTTCCAACCATCTACACGATCTTTGGTGGTAGCAAACAAGGCATCGGTCGAATCTTTAATTTCGATCCCCAAGATCTTGTCGCCCTGGCGAACTGCGTCCACTATGTCCTGCCCCTTGGTTACTTTTCCAAAAACCGTGTGCATTCCGTCCAAGTGCGGTGTTGGTCCATGGGTGATGAAGAACTGACTGCCGTTGGTCTTCCCAGAATTCGAGTAGGCCGCCTTACCGCGATCGGAGTTCGCCATTGACAGAATGCCAGCGCTATTGTGTTTCAGATCACGCAGCGTTTCATCTTCGAACTTGTAACCTGGTCCGCCCGAGCCGGTGCCAGTGGGATCGCCGCCCTGAATCATGAAATCAGAAATGACGCGATGAAACGTCAGGCCATCGTAATAACCACGCTTAGCAAGATTCAAGAAGCTAGCTGCAGTCACCGGAACTTTCGAAGCATAAACTGTGATGTCGATGTCTCCCTTAGATGTCTTCATCACAATGTTAATGTCACTCACCTTTTTATCTCCCTGCGCGTTGGTCGAACCGGT
>JBBQRC010000189.1:0-8321 GCA_038215215.1 Pirellulales bacterium | reverse complement strand
CACGGAACTAACCTTCATGCGCCGCGGCTGTGAGCGATTTCCCGTCGTAGTAAGTCCGTTTTTAGTGAAAAATAGCGATGGCGTCACGATGATTTATTCAGCGACGGTCCGCGATATTGCTGGGCAAAAGCAAGCCGAGGCAGCGCTCCGCGACAGTGAGGAACTATTCCGCTCACTGGCCACCACTGCGCCTGTTGGAATCTATCTAGCGGATGCCCAAGGTGAATGCATCTACGCCAACGCGCAGTGGTGTGACATGTCCGGAATGCATCCGGATGATGCGCTGGGAGGTGGTTGGATCAACAGCGTCCACCCAGAGGATCGACCTTATGTTATTGAACACTGGAATGCGTTCATGAAATCTGAGGTTGATTGGGGGCTCGAATATCGCTTTCAGACACCCGACAAGAAAATAGTCTGGGTGTACGCATTAGCCACTGCACAACGCAATCAGGCAGGTGAGATTGTCAGGTATATCGGTGTCAACCTGGACATCACTGCTCGCAGGCAGGCCGAGATGGAGCAACGCGCAACGGAGGAACGTTATCGCCGCATTGTGCAGACAGCGCAGGAGGGTATCTGGACCATCGATGCGTCTGCGCGGACGGACTATGTCAATCCGAAAATGGCGGACATGCTCGGCTATACCGTGGCGGAAATGCTCGGGCGTCCGCTCGATGATTTCATGGACGAAGAAGGACGAGCTCTCTCAGCCAACAATGTGGAACGTCGACGGCAGGGTATTGCGGAGCAGCATGAAATCAAATTCCGTCACAAAGATGGCAGTGATTTTTGGGCGTCGGTGGTCACCAATCCCATCACGCATGCTCAGGGGGACTACGTGGGCGCGCTAGCGATGGTTACTGATATCACCGCAAGCAGGCAGGCTCAAATCCAGCGCGAGCAACTTGAACGGAAAATGCAGGAGAAGCAAAAAATTGAAAGCCTCGGTGTACTCGCCGGAGGCATTGCGCACGATTTCAATAATATTTTGACGGTCATCCTGGGCAACGTCGAACTGCTGCGTAGTCACGTCACCCAGGTTGGGCCGCCAGCAGTCGAGAGACTAGACGAGATCTCCAAGACCGGTTGGCACGCTCGCGACTTGGTACAGCAGATTCTGTCCTTTAGCCGCCGACAGCCCATCGTGCTACGACAGATGGCGCTCGGTCCCGTGATCGAGGGCTCTCTTCGCTTGCTGCGGGCTGGCTTACCGCAGCGATTATCGCTGAACTTCGACTGCGCTGCTGACCTACCGCTAGTACGTGCCGACGCAACTCAAATCGGACAAGTTGTGGTCAATCTGGTCACCAATGCGATGCAGGCAATACACTGCGGACCAGGTAAAATCGACCTGATACTGGACAGTCTGATACCTGATACGGAATTTCTGCAAGTCCATCCTGGATTGAGAATCATGTTCGAAAAATATCAGGGACGCATCGTTCGGTTGACCGTCAAGGACAACGGGCCGGGTATGGACGTCGCTGTTCGCAATCGCGTTTTCGAACCATTTTTTACCACCAAACCCGTGGGGCAAGGGACTGGGCTAGGGTTGTCCGTGGTGCATGGCATTGTGCAAGGGCATGGTGGAGCAATCGACGTAGAAAGCCAGCCTGGCTTGGGGGCAGAATTCGCGATTTATTTGCCTGCCGTCAGCGAGCAGTTATCACTAAGATCGTGAAAGTTGACCTCCCTGTGACGGTAACGCATGACTCTAACGCAGCGCCCAAGTTAACCCAGCAGCTCGTCGCAAAGCCGGAGTGTTTTCGGTGCATCATCGGAAGCTTGGCCCGTCCAACTTGGGTTATACTTAAGGCTCCGGTTCAGTCCTCGAAGAAAGATCCATTGTTACGTCCATGTTCGTACGCCACGTATCCTTACTATTCTCGCTTGTTGCAGTGATTGATTGTGGCCTGGCCCCGGCACAGGAGGTAACATTTGAGCGCGACGTGCTGCCGATCCTAAAAGCACATTGTCTTGAGTGCCACGGCGCGGAATCGCAGGAGTCACTACTGCGGCTGGATTCGATGACCGCCGCTTTAACAGGTGGTGACTCTGGAGAGCCAGTCATCGTCCCAGGAGACAGTGCTCGCAGCCACTTGATGGAACGGGTAACCAGTTCGGATTCTAAGCTGCGCATGCCTCCCGACGCAGAACCCTTGCCCCCTGAACAGCTTGTCGTACTGCGGAAATGGATCGATAGCCAGTCACTGTGGTTAGACGCGGGCAACGAAATCGCACACAAGAAATCAAGACATTGGTCGTTTCAGCCGCTCGTGCGACCGAAGCTGCCCGTTTCCGATGGAGTCACATCCCTGCATCCCATTGATGCCTATATCAAAGAAGAACTCGACGCGGTTGGACTGGGCATGTCGCCACCCGCCGCACGTCAGCGATTGATACGCAGACTCTACCTGGTGATGCATGGCCTGCCCCCCACTCCCGATCAAGTTGCGGAATTCGAGCAGGATGAGCACCCGCGAGCTTGGGAGAAGCTGGTGGATAGGGTGCTCGAGAGCCCGCGTTACGGCGAGCGCTGGGCGACGCACTGGTTGGATATCATTCGCTTTGGCGAAACAAATGGCTTTGAAACCAATCGGGAACGGCCCAACTCCTTTCCATTTCGCGACTGGGTGATCGACGCATTCAACTCCGACAAGCCCTATGACCATTTCGTAAAGCAGCAAATCGCCGGCGATGCACTCGGCGAACCGATAGGGACTGGTTTTCTTGTGGCCGGCCCAAACGACATCGTGAAGGGACAAGATCCACTATTGGGTTTACTCCAACGGCAAGACGAGCTGACAGATATGGTCAATGCGACCGGGACCGCCTTTCTCGGCTTGTCGACCGGTTGTGCGCGCTGCCACAACCACAAGTTTGACCCCATCTCACAAAGTGATTTTTATGCCCTGCAGGCCGTGTTTGCCGGTGTCGAACATGGGGAGACGGATTTACCTCGCCCGCCCTCCGTCCAATTGCAAGTGCGCGATTTGGATAACAAACTCGCACAATTGCACGCAGGCCTAGCCATTTATGCGAGCGAGCGCGGGTGGCGCGAGCCCGTAAACGCTCGGGAGAACAACGAAACCTTCTCGGCGATCGACGCGAAATTCATTCGCTTCACCATCAAGGATACTAATGCCTCAGAGCCGTGTATCGATGAGCTGCAAGCCTTTGCGGGTGAGGAAAACGTGGCGTTGGCGAGCCGTGGGGCCATCGCCACCTCTTCGGGGAATTTTGTACATCCGTTGCATAAATTAGAACACGTCAATGATGGCCAGTTCGGCAATGCACATAGTTGGATTTGTAGCCAGGTTGCGGGCGGCTGGGTACAAATTCAGTTTCCGCAAGTATATAAGCTCGATCGAATTGTCTGGGGACGCGATCGGACAGGCAGGTTTGCTGACCGAGTGGCGACCGATTACCGCCTAGAAAGTTCGCTTGATGGCATCACCTGGACCTTGGTTACCAGTTCCGCGGAGCGCCATCCGTTTGCCGACGGCAAACGGGTTGCAATCACCTACGATTTGAAATCCTTGCCAGAAGCTGAGGCTACCAAGGCCAGAGCGTTGTTAACCGAAGTGGAGTTACTCGAGAAGCAGAAGGCGGAGTTGGCTGGAGCCACCAAGGTTTATGCGGGTATTTTCCATCAGCCGGGGGCCACGTTTCGACTCTATCGTGGCGACCCGACCGCGCCGCGCGAGCAGGTTCGACCGGGTGGTATCGAGTCGCTGTATCACATCCCACTTGATGAAAACGCGTCGGACCCACAGCGGCGTTTAGCGCTGGCGAATTGGATTGCCGATCCCATTAATCCACTCACACCGCGCGTCTTCGTAAATCGACTTTGGCAATTTCATTTCGGCAGTGGAATCGTCGACACACCCAGCGATTTGGGTGCAAATGGTACTTTGCCCAGTCATCCAGAATTGCTTGATTTGCTGGCCAGCGAACTGGACACTAGCGGCTGGTCGATCAAGCAGATGCACCGAATATTGTTGACTTCGAAAACTTGGCAGCAAGATAGTCGACCGCGTGAGGACGGACTAAGAATTGACGCAGCGTCACGCTTGCTGTGGCGTTTTCCACCTAGGCGTCTCGAAGCGGAAGGCATACGAGATTCCATCTTGATGGTTTCGGGGAAACTGGATCTGAAGATGGCAGGACCTGGGTTCAGTGCCTTTGAAGTTGCGTTGGAAAACGTGCGACACTATTTTCCCAAGCAGGATTATGGCCCAGCCGACTGGCGAAGGATGATTTACATGACCAAAGTCCGCCAAGAGAAGGACTCGACGTTTGGCGTCTTTGACTGCCCCGACGGCAGCCAAGTGGCCCCTCAGCGCAGTCGCTCGACCACTCCGCTGCAAGCCTTAAACTTGCTGAACAGTCGCTTTGTGCTGCAGCAAGCTGAGTTTTTGGCTAGTCGATTGGAGCATGAGCAGGAGACCAGCGAGGCGAAAGTGAATGAGGCGTACGCGTTGTGCTTCGGACGCTCCGCCTCGCCCAGCGAGCTGCTCGAGGCACAGGAATTCA
The DNA here is from genome assembly GCA_038215215.1 of Pirellulales bacterium. GTDB lineage: Bacteria > Planctomycetota > Planctomycetia > Pirellulales > Pirellulaceae > Aureliella. The sequence goes on along the minus strand of JBBQRC010000189.1, from coordinate 3,782 downwards.
TCGCGCAGTTCGGTTTGGTCGAATTCTCTCGCGCGCTGCTCAACGCCAACGAATTCATTTTTATTCCCTAACGCCGGTTCTTGATCCAGCTTTAGAATTAACGGCAGTGCAAAACAACCGCGGCAGTAGCGAATGCACCCAGTTTACAGGGCGGTTGTGGTGTCTCGATTCCTCTACCGAAATAGAAGTTTATGTCCGATCTGATCGCGCAGGGACCGCGTCCACAAGACCGTTGGCGGAGAACGTTGCCGGAGATTGGAGTGCTGTCGACACTTGGGCGTACCAGCGAGCCTTGGGCGGTTACCTGGGATGATCGGATTTCGCGTGAACATGCCACCCTAAGATGGAATGGCAGTAAGCTCGAAGTCAATCGCCGGCCCAATTCGCGCAATGCGATATTCTTCCGCGGCCAGCAACGCGATCAATTTTCTGCGGCGGTGGGCGAGCATTTTGTCATCGGCCAAACGACGTTCACAATTCTCGATCAACAAGTCGAATTCTCTCAACCAGCGACTCCAGCATTTGCGGAACAGACCTTCTCAGCCCACTTACTGCGTAAGACAAAGTATCGCGATGCCGATCGCCGCATCGAAGTGCTGGGCAAACTACCCGAGATCATTGGCGGTTCGACCAGCGACGAAGAACTGTGCGTGCGCATTGTCAATGTGCTGCTATTGGGAATTGCTCAAGCCTCTTTTGTGGCCATTCTACGCGCCACGAACCAGCTTGGCCCCAATGCAGATCTAGCAGCCAAGAATCATCAGCCCGCGGCAGTGGCCCCGAATGCAGTGGCCCCGAGAGCTGTGGCTCTGAATGCAGTGGCTCTGAAAGCTGTGGCTCTGAAAGCTGTGGCCCCGAAAGTGGGCGCCCGGGATAATGAGGCAGAATTGTCCGGGCAGGTCGAAGTCCTTCATTGGGACTGCCGGTCAATTACGGGCAACAAATTTGCACCGAGCAGCCAATTGGTTCGCGCGGCAACAGCAACACAAGAAAGTGTTCTGCACGTTTGGAATAGATCGATTGTCGCCGACAAATCCTTCACACAGAGCGAAAATGTGGACTGGGCGTTTTGCACTCCGGTCATTTCTGACGCCTGCCCAGGGTGGGCCATTTACGTAGCGGGAGATTTTGCGGGCCCGAGTTCCATTTCTGCAGATGGGCGCATGGACGAATCGGAGGCCTTGCAGGATGACTTAAAGTTTGCGGAACTCACAGCCACAACACTGGGCGCCCTCCGCCAAGTGCGCACGCTTCAGCGCCGGCAGGATGGCTTACGTAATTTTTTTGCGCCCGTTGTGCTCGAAGCGTTAGCCGGTCGCGACCCCGACAAAGTCCTGGCTCCGCGCGAGACAAATGTATCCGTGTTGTTTTGTGATTTGCGGGGATTTTCAAAGCAAAGTGAAGATGCGGCCGATCGACTGCTGGAGTTGTTACAACGGGTTAGCGATGCGTTGGGTGTCATGACGCATCACATCCTGGCTAGCGGCGGAGTGGTGGGTGATTTTCATGGCGATGCGGCCATGGGATTTTGGGGCTGGCCGATCGCCTCCGACCGCACGATGCAAGCGGCGTGTGAGGCGGCGCTGGCCATTCGTGGACAGTTTGAACATGCCGCCGCGCAGCCCGAACATCCGCTAGCTAATTTTCGCGCTGGCTTGGGCATCGCGTCGGGACCCGCGGTCGCGGGCCGCATTGGGACGACAGACCAAGTGAAAGTGACGGTGTTTGGCCCGGTCGTTAATTTGGCCAGTCGGCTGGAAGCGATGACGAAGCAACTGCAAACTTCGATTCTGATTGACGAGACGACCGCCGAGTGGCTGCGGGCGAATGTCGGTCGCGATGTGCTGCGCGTCCGTCGCGTGGCGCGAGTCTTGCCGTATGGCATGTTAACACCGTTAGTTGTCAGCGAATTGCTACCACCGGCCGGTCCGGCGAGCATGCTGACCGACGAGCATATTCAATATTATGAGGCGGCACTCGAACAGTTCCTGGTTGGCCGCTGGCCCGAAGCTTTTCGCCTGCTCCATCAAGTTCCCGCTGAAGATCAAGTTAAGGATTTTCTCACGGTCTATATCGCTCAACATCGCCGTATCGCCCCGACCGACTGGCAAGGCGTCATTGAGTTGCCCAGCAAATAATCACGGGTAACACGAGCACAAGGCGATGACACTTACGGCTCGTTAAGGCGTTGACGGCGATGCCAGCGACCGCAACTCGTCCGTCGCAGCATTCCGTAGTTTTTCAAGTGGATGGCTGTCCGCCAATTGTTCTAGCAAGCGACGAGCGGAAGGAGTGCTGAGGCTACCGAGCAGACTCACCGCACGTCGCACTCGTATTTCCAGCTCAATACGAGCATCTTTTGACACAAGTTGCCTCATCAACCGCTGCCGCCGCTCCGCCTCACCCGCGTCGAGGCCTCGAACCATCGCCTCCAAATCAATCACGGTGCGCAGAGCCGTTAACTTACTCTCAATGTATGGAACTGCTGGCTCGCCACTCTGGCTCAGCTGCCACATGGCTCGATACGCATCGCGCTGCGTACTGGAGCCCAACGCGAGCCACAATTGCGGGAATTCAAGCTCGACGGAAGAGATGTCCGGCATTAAATTCCAAAGGTATGACACGCCGTCTTCACCACCACTGACCAGTGAGCGGCCCTCGTCGGCAAAGCCAACTTTAACAACCCGTTGCTGATGTTGCCCAAAGTCCCACATCTGGTTACCTGTTCGGGGATCCCAAATCGTCACCTCACCACTGCTGACACCCGTCGCCAACCACGCTCCGTCCGGTGAGAAGGCGCAGGCGATATCATCAAAGACGCCGCGGACGGCTAGTCGATTACGCAATGACATGTCAGCGCGATTCCATATTCGCACAGCTCCGTCCCTATGCGTCGTCGCTAGGGAGTCGCTGCGAGGCGAGAAACAAATGCCGCTCATACGCAAGTCCTTGCCATCATTGAGTGTGGCTAAATCAAGTTCCTGCTGCGGCCTGCCCGAGCGCGCATCCCAGAAGCGAATCTTTGCATCCCAGCCGACCGTGGCCAGTTGCTCGCTGTCGACACTGATCGACAGTCCTTTAATCTGGGGATGCTGCAATTCAGCGACTTGTTTGCCGTCGCTCAGATCCCAAAGATAGGCCTTGTCATGCCAAAAAACGGCTGCTGCTAACCGTTTCGAATCGGCGGAAAAGGCCAGCGAATCAACGTTGGCTAGTGAGACTTCACCCTTAGGCAACTCCCACCGATGCAGTTCGTTGCCATTTGAACAATCCCACACAACCACACAAACTTGGTCTTCCTTGACTCCTCCTCCCGCCAATTGATTTTTATCAGCCGAAAATGTGAGCTCACTGTAACGTACTGCCGAGCTGGGGATCTGGCGGAGCGTCTCACCAGTGCGCGAGTTGACGATCCGCACCGCTCCCAAATCGTCCGCGTATGCAACCAACTGGCCAAGCGGCGTGGCCGCAATGACCGCTGAGCCGTGTCTGCCCATGGGTGCTGGCAATTGATTCATGGTATTCATATCCCAGCGTCGGATGGCCCCATCCCCGCCGGCTGAATAAAGCATTTCGCCGTCCGCACTGAAGACGACCCCGGCAGGTTTCCAAGTGTGATTGGGTAGTTGTGCGACCACTTGTCCCGCGCTGCTATTGAAGAGGTAAATCCAGTTGATCGAATCGACCAAGGCACAAACCGCGATCAGCTTGCCATCGGGGCTAGTAGCCGCCGCCGAAGTGTAGCTTTCGGCGCCATCTTTAAACTCAATCACATGCTGCCA
>JBBQRC010000188.1:0-8422 GCA_038215215.1 Pirellulales bacterium | reverse complement strand
TCTCTTGACCATACAATCTGGTGACAGGGTTGGTCGAGAACAGAATGGCCAGCAACACCACAGAGTGTCTCAGTAACATGTAATCGCCCTAACGAAAATGGATTGCGCAGTCGAGTAGCATCCTGGTTGAACGGCAGGCCATCAGTAGACGCTTGCGTCTAAATGATAAACAGCCAGCTGAGTTCCAAACGACAGAATGCGCTTGCAGTGATTGTACTCGAAATGGCACGTTCCCAAGAGTCGCCATTCGCTGCGAAAGGTGCGGTAGTGCTGGTTTCAACCGCCAAGCGGTGCGCCCAAATTTCAGGAGGATTGCGAGTCCGGCAGGGCAAGGGGAAATGCCGAGACGGGCGGGGATAACTGCGTTGCTTGCGGGCGCTGCGTGGGTTGATCCAATATCCGAGAGCCTCGGCTATTGAATTAACGCCGCAGTGGTACCATTTGAGGCAGCGCTGACAAACCGGTGGTAGGCTCTGCAGATCCCCAGTCGAGTACCTGCACCTCAGGGCGTTGCGGGGCGAGGGGCATCGCGGTGGCTTGGCTGGTGGGCTGATAAGCCTGCAGGGGAAATTCTCGTTCTACGGCTGTGCCGGCGGTTGCACGCAAGTTCGATGGAGCCCGTTTCATGGCCAACGCGTCGGCTGGTTGAGCTGCCTCGGCAACAGGCTGAGGAGTGAGAGAGTTACCAGTGCCGGTGACTTCTCGAAGTCGCTGACGATACCAACTGGGACCGCTCGCGTAGCCGGCAAGTTGTATCGTTGGGTTGGATTGATTCAGTTTTGACAGATCGGTGCTTCCTGCCGCGAGGTTTGTGCGTGGCTTATCTACCAGCGGCTGAGACGCAAAGGTAACGTTGGAGTCAGCAGCAGAACCTGCGGCAGCCAGCGCGGTGGGGGCCGGAGCGCCGCTTCGCTGCAGACTCGGCGCATAAGCGGTCAAATCCGACGAACTTCCTTCCCGCAGCCATTTATTCCATAAAAGCTGCAATTCGCCCAACGACTTGTAATCGTAGCTGCGGGCCAACGCTGCCTCCCAAGCATCGGTGCGCATCCCGTCTTCCACGAAAGCGACAAACTTGGTTGGCCCACCTTGGTCCAGCAGGAATTGTACAACTGAATGCCCCTGAGCGTAGAGCGGCAAAATGTCTTTGGGATAATCTTTTAAACTAAACATCTTGTTGAAGGAGATACCGCGACCGGTTCGTAGGAACTCTTGCAAAAAGTGTTCGTGCTTGCTCTTTTCGGCGACGTGTTCAACGGTTGTACAGGCACCCTCGTCTGCCCAACGTGGAACATATTTATCATACGGAGCAAAATGGGAAGCAAAGATCGTGTGAGTGATTTCGTGAGGCAAGACGCTATCAAGAACGCGTTCCTCGGTCCCTTGAATACTCATACCCCATCTCCCCGCGACACCGGAGACTAAAGAAAAGCGAGTTTCACCTCCGGCGCCCATGCGCGGGCCTGATTGCACATGGACCGGGCAGCGCTCTGCCCAAGCGGGCAATTCTTTGCCCAGCCAATATTTTGCCAACTCGCGACGATGCGTTTCCGCCGTTTCGGAAACCTGAGCGGCAAACGTAGGAGAAGATGCGAAGACAATGAAATTTTCCGATTGCGCAACATACTGGTGGTTGCGGCCCAACTGCGCTGCAGCCGGGGAACTTAGCAGTAGCAACAAAACGGTGGCCAAGCCCAATGAAGGACCAACGCGACGAGCTTCCATGCTCGCAACTCCTTGTAATAGTTCTCAGACGTTGCTTGATCGCGTCGTGCGAACCGTCCTGAGAATTTTCCATGCATCGAACCGAATATCAGTTGTAAAGTCAACTGACGCAAGTTCTCCGCGAAACTAGGTCGAATCACGTTTTCAAACCCATCACGCCGCAGGTTTCCTCCTCCTGCATCACAACGAATTTGCGGTGTTCCAGCAACGGCCACGTCCACAGGCATCGTCTGTGGCTGTACTTTCCATGCAAACCACAGGCTCGGGGAGTCTAGAAAGCGGATGGATCAAGCGAAAGGGCAATCCGCGCCGCATTTTCGCTTTTTTCGGCATGATTGACTCAAGTATGCAAGTCGCAGCTTGAATCGGAATTGTTTAGCCAGGCCGTTGGCCAATCAAATGCTAGCGTTAGAGGTTCCTGTTCTACGTTGGGAAAATCTTGGGTTCGCTGCCATTTTACAAGATGGGATTCGCAATGGGGCGAAAACACAAGTCCGGTGATGATCGCTCCCTGGCTTGCATGAAGCGGACTTCAATGAATGACCAGTGAATGAACTGATGAATGACCAATGAATGAACTGATGAGAAATTCCATGCAGCCTGCGAACCGCAGCCCAACCGTGAACAGACTGCTCAGTGCCAATCTACGGCTGGGTCGAGCCCGGGATGTGCGCCTCACCGGCTGGCTGCTCCTCGCCTTAGCTGGCGGATTTCTAGCTTATGTCGCACGGGTCAACGAAATCACGCACGACGTCTTTCACGAGATGGCGTTGTATCGCGAAGCACTCGCTACCGAACATTTTCCTAAACAAGATATGTTCGCATTCACCCCGACAGTCAACCCTTCCGTACATCACGAATGGGGCACCGGGGCGATCCTCTACCTGGCCACCGTGGAAAGTGGGTTGGGGCTCGTTGGACTTGCCTGTCTACGGCTTCTGTTAATCGCTGCGCTGTGGTTGTTCCTTTATCGAATCGCCCGTATGCGTGGCGCTCATCCCTATGTCTTTGCCTGCGTGGCAGTCGCCACATTTCCAGTTTTCTGGGTCGGCTTTGCCATGATCCGTGCCCAACTCTTCACGTTGGTTTTTCTTGCCGCCCAAATGTGGATGCAGGAACTGGACTGGCGCGGCCGCCGCACTTGGGTCATTGCCTGGTGGTTCCTGCTTGTGGCGTGGTTAAATATTCACGCTGGTTTCGTAGTAGGACTCGGATTGTACGGATTCCACTGCCTAGAGCGTTTTGGGTTGGCGTGGTTCGAATCCAAATCATTGACGAAAGCGGTCGAGCGAACGTGGCATCTGATCCTTGGCGGGCTGAGCGTGGTGTTGGCGCTTCCCCTCAATCCGTATGGTTGGGAATATATACCGTACTTGATACATGCGATCGCTATGCCTCGCCCTTTGATACAGGAGTGGCATGCGCTATGGCACACTTTTGCACCCGAAATCACCGTACCCACGTTTGTGCTCAGTGTGTTTATGTTCGCCTACTGTCAACGCTACACTCGCTTAGGGCGGATGCGCGGTGCTGCATTCTTGGCCTTGGCCGCTTATGAAACGCTGAAGCATATTCGACACGGATCGTTGTACGGTACCATCTGGCTCGCTTACGTGCCCGCTTGGCTGTCGCACACACCGTTGGGCAAATCGATTGTAGGCATCGTTGAGAGTCGAAGAGAAATGACCGTCCGCGCCTGTCAAGTGGTTGCAATTATCAGCTTGGCGTTTGCGTGTGCCAATCAATTTTGGCGTCCCACGCTGCCACCAACTCCCGAACATTCTGTGGCGAGTTACCCGACCAGCGCGGTCGAATACCTCAAGCAGCATGCATTCGCTGGCAATCTGCTGACACCCTTCAATCAAGGTGCTTATGTATCTTGGGAGATGTTTCCGGCGGTTCGGGTTAGTCTTGATGGGCGTTACGAAGTCGCTTATCAAGACCAAGTCATGGATGATCATTATCGACTTTATAGCGGTCAGAAAGACTGGCCTGAGCTACTTGAAAAATACCCGTGTGACGCAGTGCTCGTAGATCAACAAGCGGATCTGCGTGTGCAATTGGAAGTTTTACGCGACACTTCATGTACAGCAGCAGGCGCCACTACGCCACGCTGGCATTTTGTTTACGAAGACGATTCATTTGTGATTCTTGCACCCTTGAATAGTCCCTTGCCGTACGTTGACCGACGGGGACAACCGCTTGCCGACGGGGCGTGGGATGCATTTTCGTCGGAACAGTCCTACAGAGCTGCTCGATTTCACTCGCGCGATCGAGCCATTTTGGCACCGGCAGTTACTCAACAAACTTACTGACTCCGATGAACAACTGCAAAGCAAGCTCCGCTCAGCCTCGGAGCTCGTTCGCGAATTCCTTTCTCCCAATCCGCAGAGCTTGCGAATCTGCGCGTGCCGTTCACGTCAGTGGCGTTACGCCCTCACCTGGCTTGTTCTTTTTCGGTGCGACCCAATCGGTCATCAAGTCGCTCCACGAATTCGGTTCGGACAACAGCTGGCTAAAGAACCAGTCATCGTCTTTGCCACCCAATAAAGTATCAACGGTGCTGTCGATGTCGAAGTTGATGTTGGCATTACCATCAATGGCAAAGTCAATTTTTGGAGCCCACCGCCACCGTAACTGTGCGAGAGAACGTTAGCCTAGTGGTATCATTATACGCCTTGTAGGCTGCGAATACCTCGACCCCATCGGCGAGGATACGACCCGTGATTCCGTCGCCGCCTCCAGCATCGTTCTTAGCCAGATCGCCGGTGATTGTCACGGTCCCGCTGCCGGTACTGATCCAGCGACGGACGGACCAATGGTTAGGCGATCCCTCTGGGTGCCCTGAGTCGCTGTAGAGCAAAGTGAAAGGAGGTAGAGTAACGCCTCGCAATCTCCCATCTACGTGACACCCATGTTGACTGAAACGTGTTAACGATGGATCCGCAAATGCGGGCCCTATACGAACAGCTCGCTCCTGGATTTATAACTAGCGACGAATGAAACCAATATGAACTTGTTAAATCTACTGAATCGAACGAAGCGTCACTTGAATCGGCACTCGGCGTTGGTCGTATTGTTGTTGGCAACGGTGACGTTAGTGTCGACGATGTGTGGCGCAGGGCTGGCGCATGCTGAGTTAATAGATGACTGGACGCTGAAGTCCTTGTTCAATTGGTTCACCGCAGCGCTGTACATGGCGGCGCAGGCGATTTTCTTGAACTTCGATCCGCACCCTTCAAAGAATGCAAGTTGGTGGATTGGCATTGCGCGAGTGGCTGCGGTGCTACTGGTCGCTTTCGTAGCGGCCAAAGCGATCGGCTTTCTGTTCAAAGATTCGTTTACACGACTAAAGCTAGCTCTGTGGCGGAAGCAAACCATTTTGGTGTGCGGACTTGGACGGATTGGGATCGAACTGGTCGAAGAGTTCTCGAAGAAGGGGCAGTTGGTCGTGGTGATCGAACTGGATACCAAACGAAATTGGACCCGAACCGCAGAAAAGCTTGGCGCGGTGGTGTTCGAAGGGGATGCGACCGATGCCGAAACTTTGAGTGAGTTCCTGGAGCATCCGCCGCAACAGATCTATGTCGTTACGGGAAATGATCACGTCAATTTAGCGGTACTCGCAAACATTCAAGCGGCATGGCCAACGGTGAAGCCGCACAAGCTCGACACGGTCACGCAATGTTATGTGCATATCGAAAACGATGGATTGAATTTTTCACTCAACCGACAACTTTTTTCCGTGACGTCGAGCAAACGCAATGACGCGTACGGGGCGAGCTTAATCGTTCAACTGTTCAATATTTCGCACGAAACGGCCAGCGAACTGATCATCGATCGACTCACGGCACTCCGCCCTCAAGGCCAAGATGAAGTGGCCCTATACTTCGTTTTTGGTGCGGGGCAAATGGGCTTGGCGATGATCAAAGAATTGACCTTGTTCGCACACTTCGAAAATGCGAAGCGGGCGCGCATCCTTGTCTTAACCGAAAATGCCAAAGAAAAATGTGATGAGGCATTGCTGAGATGGGGCAGGCTTTCCCCAACCTGGGTGCATGGTTCACTGAACGATTTAAAATTTGATGGAGCTTGCGATGTCTGGTCCAGCCACAGTGCGCGACCGGCACCCGAATTTCAAGTCGACGATGAAAAAGCCGTCGAATACGCGGCCAATGTCCACTTCTGCGAATTTTCCGAAGCAGCCATATCGCTGAACGAAACGGAATGTTTGGTTCGCTTGGCGACGGAAGCGAATGTACGACCGGTTGTACTACTCTGTTATGACGAGGACGAGGTCAATTTCCGCTTGGCCAGCGAACTACACAGTGAACTGCAGGAGCATCACGGCATCAACGTCGACTTAACGCGGGTGCAGTCATTACCTGGCTATAAACCCGAGCGATATGCGCGCCACAGCGATTTTTCACTCCCCATCTTTGTCTTTCTTCCCCGCAATCGACCGCTTCGCAGCCTGTTAGCGCATGCAGACGAGAAGTATCCGATGCAGGTCTTCGGTAAAGTGTCCGAAGGGCTGTCGCGTGCCCGCGATCAAGTTGTCGACGAAATTGCCATCGACATCGGTTGGGGTTACGCAAAGAGCGTCAAGCCGGAGTTGACTCGCGAGCAGTACATTCAAACGGTTTGGGACAAAGCACCTCAGTGGGAACGCAATTCGAATCTGTTTGCTGCCGAGCATGCACTGATCAAAATCCAGATACTTGGCTATCGTTTTGTGCGTGGTATCAACCCCAATGTAAAGACGTATCCATGGACGAACTTAGCAATCATCGATCGAGCGCGGTTGGGGCTGATCGAACACAATCGCTGGATGGCCGAACGATTATTGCTTGGCTGGAAGTACGGTCCGCGCAGCGAGCAACCGCCAGCTCGCGACAGCATGACCTCCTGGGCCGACTTACCCGCAGGTGAGGTGAGCAAAGATTTCGACCAGATCCAAGCAGTGTTTCAATTTTTCGTCCAACATCGATACTCGTTGGAAGAGCTAGAATAGGCTTCCAGACTAGGCCGTAGTAAATTGTTTTGGCCTCATTGTGGCAAGCGGAATGGGGCCCAGCGCTGAACTCAAAAGCGTTGTACGTGCTCTAATTCACACTAGGACCCATCCTAAACTCACTTCGAATCCTACGGCCACATCTCGCCACAGGAGTGTGGCGTAGTGGGAAGTCGACCTCAGCAACAACCTACTTGTTGTTCACGGTAACACCCGGCCAGTCGTCGGTACGGAATGGGGTCAGGGGCAATCCCGCCGCACTGAACATGTTGCAAACTGGATTGTCAGCCCAGGCGTAACGGACTGCCACAGGGTTTGGTACTTGGGGGCTGGAAATTTCAATGCGACCATCACCGAGGGTCTTGGCGTTGGCCCAAACGAACTTTTTGTCTTCACCGGCAATTGCAAAGCCACGAGGTTCATTGACATCGAATGGACGCCAGCCGTTATTTACAAAATCGAAACTCAACACGATTTTAGAATCTGACTTTTCCATCGACTTGTACTGAGGACTATGGAACGGAATATCGATGTTGTATTCGTTGGCAAGGGCCCAACGCGCCAGTCGACGTCCGACGTCGATTTTATTCTTGGGGTGAATGTCCTTACCTTCACCGATGTCGATGATCACCGCTTCACCCGTGTGAGGCAATTTGGACATGGTCATCGTTTGGGCTTCGCGCAATTCAGCCCAATCGCTGTCAGCCGGCTCTGGCTGCTCAGCTTTGAAGTCTGCCAATTGGACCCAATAAAAGGGGAAATTGCCTTGCTTCCATTCTTTCCGCCAGTTGTCGATCATCAAAGGGAAGAGGTCGCGGTATTGATATGCGCGGCCGGCATTGGATTCCCCTTGGTACCAAATCGCGCCACGAATGCCGTAGCCTAAATGCGACTTCAAAACACCGTTGTAAATGTTGGCAGGGCGACTGTTTCCTCCCATTTGGCCTTTCAGGTTTTTTAATTGAGCCTGCTCCTGTTCCGACAAATCTTGCTTGGCGGCCAGCTTGGCATAGTCGGCCTCCATACTCTGCCAGCGATCGAGCAGCGGTTGATAACGACCATCTGCAGCCAGCACATCGCGATTGATCCAGGCTTCGCAGGCCGACCCACCCCAGGCATTGTTGACCATTCCCACTGGAACGTTCAGCGTTTCCTGTATTTGACGACCAAAGTAATAACCCACGGCTGAAAAGTTACCGACGTTTTCCGGCGTTGTTAATTTCCACTGTGCATTCTTGTGCTCCCAGATCGGCTCTTGAGTTCCCACTTGTGGAAAATTGATCATGCGGAGCTGAGGATTGTTGGCTGTCAATTTTTCGAGGTCTGCATCCCAGGCGGCGTTGACAGTCCATTGCATGTTGGATTGCCCCGAACAAATCCACACCTCACCAACCAGAATGTCGCCAATTTTGATTTCATTTGTACCTTTGATCACCAATTCATGGGGACCACCAGCAGGCATTGGTTCCAATTCAACCTGCCACATGCCATCCGCACCGGCAGTCGCGTTGTGACTCTGACCTGCAATCGTCACACTGACCATTTCGCCGGTTGCGGCTTTGCCCCAAACACGATTTTTCTGCTCGCGTTGGAGCACCATGTGTTCACCAAAAATATTTGGAACAGCCACTTCGGCCAGCAAGCTAGCGGTGGGTGCCAAGCCGATGACAAGCATCATCACGG
>JBBQRC010000187.1:0-8423 GCA_038215215.1 Pirellulales bacterium | reverse complement strand
GCTCTCGCCAGTCGAAGAAGACGCTATTCCACAGCACGATATTTTGAGGCGCTTTGACCCAATGCCCCTAATTCGGTAAATAAAAGAAGCGGCTGGGGATGCCTTGCACTTTGGCGGCCGTGAAGGCTTCCATTCCTTGCGTTATGGGCACACGAAAGTCTTTCTCGCCGTGAATCACTAGCAGCGGTGTCTTCCAATTGCCAATGAACTTGTGTGGTGAGAAGCGTGCGTAGTCCGCCGCCACTTGTGTATTCTTCCAGTACGGTCCGCCAAGATCGAAGTTGACAAAAAACAACTCCTCCGTCGATCCGTACATGGACTCGAGATTGAAGACACCGCAATGAGCGATCATGGCGGAGAAGCGATCTTCGCTATTCCCCATTAGCCAATAGACGGTGTAGCCTCCAAAACTTGCCCCGACCGCAGCCACACGACTGCGATCAATCGTCGGGTCGGCCATCATGGCATCGGTGGCGGCCAGAATATCCTGCATCGCTTGCCCACCCCAATCGCCGCTGATCTGATCATTCCACGCTTGACCAAACCCAGGCATGCCACGTCGATTGACGGCCAGTACCACGTAACCTTGCGAGGCCATCAAATGGAAATTCCAGCGATATGAGAACCACTGTCCAATTTGCCCCTGCGGTCCCCCTTGGCAATACGTCAGCATGGGCCATTGTTTGTCGGATGCTTGATCGTAGTCTGGGGGTGTAATAACCCAGTTGTGAATCATCTGACCATCCGTGGCTTTGACCCAGCGCTCTTCAACACGCGGCAATTCCAGGTCCTTGTAGATGGCGCCATTCACATCGGTTATGGTTGTCAGCTCGGAGGGCATCGCACCAACAAGCGCCAATTCGGTAGGTCGCAGCATGCTTTGTTGCTTGACCAACAGACCCGCGGTGGTGAATGCCACCGCGGAGAAATCAAACTGACCGGCGGTCACCTGCCGCACGGCCCGGGTCTCCACGGCGATTTCGAAAACCTGCGTCGTGCCTCGAAACTCGCTATCAAAAATGAGCTGGCGGCTGTCTGCAGTCCAAAAGACATGATGGGTCGTCTGATCCAAGCCCTCGGTCAGTTCGCGCAGATCGCCACTGGCGCGATCGTACAGAATGATACGATTGACATCCGCTTCAAATCCAGCGCGTTCCATCGATTGAAAAGCAATAAAGCGACCATCGGGCGAGAAACTCGGTTCCATGTCATAACCCTGCATCCCCGGCGTGATGTTTTTCAGAGCCCCTCCCTCGACGTTTACCAAAAACAAACTCGTGTCGGTGCTGACAGCAGGGTTATTGACCAACTTGATCGTCAACACCAACTGCTTGCCATCCGGCGAAAATTCGAATTGTTCAGCACCACCAAAAGGCGGCACAGGACAATCCGCTTTGAGCGACCGCATCAAATCAAGCGGTTCTTGCGCGAGACCAGCTTCATCGAGCTTAGCGACATGCACGTGACTGTACGCGAAGTCGTGCCAGGCGTTCCAATGCCGATACAGCAGCGAATCGATGATCCGCGCATCCGCCTTAGGCAAATCGGGATAAAGCTTGTGCACATCGTCGTCCATCACCACATCGACCGTAAACGCGATCGCATCACCCGTTGGCGCAGCTTTCAAATTCCCGATATCACTATCGAGCTTGGTGATTTGCTGCGGCTGCGGGTCTTGCGGGTCGATCATCCAGGCTTGAGAGCTCGTGTTTTCACCTTCGGTCGGGGCCAGATAAACCAACCTTGCTCCCTGCGGCCGAAGAATCCAATTGACCGAATTCAAACCCTTCACATCTTTCAGGACGACTTTTGGTGAATCGGTTTGGAGTGGCGTGTCGAATCCAACGCTCCGCTGTGAACGCTGCGCCGCTGGCTTCTGACCAGCCATCGGCTTAACTGCTTGGACCAACAAATCCGACTTGCCCGCATTCTCCGCCAGATCATAGTGCGTGACAATATAAGCGACCTGCGTCCCGTCTGGCGACACGGCGACTTCGCCAACTCGCCCCAGTTTCCACAGCAACTCGGGAGTCAACCGCTCACCAGCTTGAACTGAGAGGAGCGTTAGACCACTGATCACCAGCGCGCTGAGCAAGGATAGAAAACCGACTGGCCGACAAATCAAATAATGCGTCACTTAGGATACTCCGGTCCGCGGATGAAATTCATGCTGTAAGCAGAGCTTATTTTACCACGTGCCACAGTACAGCAGCACGATGGTTATTGCCAACATGATAGCAGACAGAAATAGGGGCGTATCCAGACTGCTGCAACTACGGTGCTTCGATGACAGTTGCTTTCGATCAGCCAGCAACTGCCTGCGAGATGCTTCGATTGCTGCAGCTCGCTACTCTACCACTCCTAAGAGAGGCCTGAAGGCAGAGATATCGGTTCCCATGACGCTCAAGCGAGTTTTTTTATCCACGGAGAGCTTGCTTGCTACGATGGCAGCGCTAATCGAACTTGGCTCCCCAAAACTGCCATCCTCTTCCATCCCCACATCCGAGTCCTCCTCCCAATCGGAATCGTCACCGTCACCATCCAGCGCTACATCCGACTTCTTGAATTTCACTTCTGATCTTGGCGCGTACACGATTCCTGAGATGTCTAGATGATATTGCTTACTGAATTCCACCTTCGATTTCTTGGTTGGATCCTGAAACAGACTAATGCCCTTATAAATGCCGGAGGTTTGAGGAGAAATGGTGACAGAGCCTTTGGTGGTAACCTTAAAGCCACGTTTTCCCGTGTTGTAGATCATGACGCCAGTGGCGCTAAGGGTTGCGTCCCCCTTTAATTCGAATCCGCCACCGTCGATATAATAGGTACCCGGCTTCATCGTAACCTGATCATTGTTGTCGAACTTCAGTTCCTTGTAGGTACCGGCATTGAGAGTGTACGATTCGGTCTTGCCAACGACAGTCTTAAAGTCCTTTGCATCCAGTGTCGTTCCCTTGGGTGGTGCAGGAAGCGATTCCCATGGATCGGCCGTGGGGGCAACACCAGTTTGGACATTGGCGTCGACATTGCGTCTCGAAGTCTTCCCCAACCCCCCCGTCACCAACAAGTGGTCGGCCTTTACCTGAGCCTTTTTGTTTACCTCGACTGCCTTCTTGTTCTTCGAATTCACGATCACATCGCCTCCGACCTGAAGACTGGAACTTGTTCCCTTAAGTTTCAGGGCGTTCTTCTTTTTCGGGTCGAGTATCAGGACGCTGGCTTTGGTCGAAATAAAAGTTCCGGCCGCCACTGCACGGCTGGTCACGCCCAACTCATCTTTACCGAAGATACTACTGAAAAATCGCGGAGGCTTGGTCGTGATCAGAACTTCGACGTATCCCTTTCTGCCGGCAAACGAACCAGATAAGGGAGGATTATTGAAGGTCACGCTCGACCCACTGTAGCCATGCGCAGCCGCTATATCGAGCGCAGCCGCCCGAGCTTTACTATTGCTATCCAATCCGCCACCCGACGAGTAGTTGGCAAGAAGTTCGATGGCTGCGGCATCTGCAGCCGCATCTGCAGCGATTTGCGTGTTACGACGCTCGCGGTACAAGTTACCACCGTCAACGGACAATGCGGCCAATCCAAGGATGGCGACTAATGCAATTGCGACAAGTGGAATAACGGCGCCGCGCCGGTGCGACGGCGCATTAGGTACTTTAAATGCGAGCATTCAAAACCTCCTCAATTAGTAAGTTGCAAGTGCAACAGCGGTACAGGAGAATTTCCGAGAAACGAAAAAAGCTTCAGGTGTCCAGGTATATTGAATCTTGACCGTCACCAGATTTTTTTCTGCGTTCCAATCGACCTGACAAGTCAATTTATTTAAATCAAGTCCGATCGCTTTTGGTTTTATCACGCGCGCAAGAATTTCTTCACTGCTGGCTATTGTTTCTCCCGATTGAGTGGCGTATTCGGGGCCGTGGACGGAAGCCCACCTCGCACTCTCATGCGCCAACGCGGCGACCTGTTGGTAGCGAAACGCACCAAGTTCGGCTACGCAAAGTCCGATCAACACTAACAGCGTAGTTGGCAGAATGATGGCGAGCTCAACTGCAGTAGCGCCACGTCGATTCAGGCACCGGCGCGTCGTTCTAGACCGATTGCCCGTAGAACCTATCCGAAAAGGGGTCTGACCCTTTGGTAGCGCTTCGATTTCATTCTGTATTTTGCCTCGCTGGAGAGGGTCAGACCCCTTTTCGGATAGGTTCTTAGTCAAGGAAGTTTTCCTCCAAGGCAGCAGGATACAGTCGAGCTCGGGCAGTTCGAGTTATCTGATACTCCGAATTGAATACGAACGGAAAAACCAACTTAAACCTTTGTGTGACAATCGCCTCGACGTACTCCTGCGACAGACTATTTTTTCCACGAGCGATCGTGATGGTTGGCTGAGGATCCAAATCTGCAGCACAGATCAACGCGAGGTCGACCGCCGATTCATAGCCGGTTTTGTCAGCCAGGTCCGGGTTTGCGGAGTAAAGTGCTGCGGTCCGCGCACAGTCAGCAATCACCTGTGCGCTGTAAAATACCCTCGCAAAATCAACGGCGGCAACGAAGATAATCAGCAACAGCGGCAATACCAGCGCTAATTCAAGCACTGCCACAGCTCCGCGCGTTTCGTTAACGCAGTGCGCGCAGACCGTGCGAGTCCGCTCTAATTGCCCTCCTCTTCGGAACAGCATGTTAAACCCATTCGAATTCGGGACTTAGTTGCTTAGATAACGCTTGTAAAGTCGGATACTCGTCGCCCGAGACGACCTCGGCCAGTTGCACGCCAACTTTCCAAAAACCGCCGCCTAAATAATGGCATTGACGAACATCGCCTAATAAAAAGATCGGGCCACTCTGCCAAATCACGCAGATAACCTGTGATTGCTCTAACGCTTGAGGCACAACGATGGCGACACCGTCATCACACAGATCCTTGGTCAACGCGAGAATCGGCTCGCATTCTGCGAGTTGATCCTCATTGCACGGCTGTAACATTATCGGTGAACAGAATGGAAGGCGTTTCACTGCGCGGTCGTCGTCAGGCAGCAATTCGGCGATCGAATTCCGATCGAGTATGCGGCGAACACACTTCCATAATTCCTGCTTTTTTTGACGTTGGTGAAAAGCGTCGCCACGGCGGCGTAATAAGGAAAACATGGGTCTCTCCAGTAACGAGGACGTCTCTGCTGTTCAGCCTGCTGCTGGTAGGTCTGAGAGCTCTACCACTACCAATAGGTCTTTTAACCGAATGGCACCGGGTTAAGCAGATCTTGCTCCCTCTACCCCGGTATTTCCGGGGGAGAGTGTTGGGGTGAGGGGGCCGAATCCCAAGGAAAGTCGACCCCTCACCCTAACCCTCTCCCCTGAGTACAAGGGAGAGGGGACTCGCTGATTGTTTAACCCCGTGCCATTCCTCTCTGAACCCTAGGTCAGTATTCCGCGCGATTCAGTTCACGATGAGCAATTTCTAGCCAGATATCGTGAATAAATTGTTGAACGGTGCAATGAATGCTACCGCTAGCACCCCCCTATAGTAAGGGGCGATAAACCGCCGTCGCGAGCAAATAGGAACCGCGACTCAACCTTTCCACGACCTTTTCGCGCCAACTTTTGCCACCCCGCCGACGTCATCGCTACTCGACGCCATCATCAGCTCGCCACGTATCCGCCTGTGTACCCATTCGTTTGTATGCTGCTGCAGCGGCAACGTAATGTTCAGCAGCGTGCATGATGCGAACCATGTCGTCGGGTTGAATGACACGCACGACTCTGGCCGGCACACCAACTACCAAAGATCGTGGAGGTATAATTTGACCTTCCAAGACCACAGCCCCCGCGGCAATGATCGATTCCGATCCAATTGTGGCCCCGTTCAACACAACAGCCCGAATTCCAATCAAAACGCGGTCGCCTACGCGGGCTCCGTGAACGATGGCACCGTGCCCAACGGTTACGTCATCGCCGAGGAGACACGGCAAACCTGGATCAGCATGTAGGCAGGCTAAGTCCTGCACGTTGGTACGACAACCGATTTGGATGCGTTCCGTATCACCTCGAATCACGGCACCAAACCAAACACTGCTGTACGCCTCCAATTGCACGTCGCCCAACACCGTAGCATTGCCAGCAATCCATGCAGTTGGCGCGACCAATTGGGACTGCCGCGTCGTCTTCAGCCGCTGGTGTTTTTCGTCCATTACGTATTCCACTTTCTGATCGTGCTACACTTAAGCATGTTTTTTATTCAGTTGTGACTTTTCGGCCGGAAATCATTCCGACAGGTGATTTATGCATCGTAGTTTTCGAATTTTGAACTTCCTCGCTTGGATAGCAATGGCAGTGTGCTCCGCGGTGCTCCAAGCGGACGAACCGCCACGTCCAACCGCCGCTCAAATCGAAAAGTTGGAGGAAGAGGGAGACCGTTTTGCTGACCAGGGGGACTATAAGTCAGCTCTCGATAAGTATACCGAAGCAGCGCATGGCATCGTTACTAAAATTCGGGGGCAAAAGTTCTCGCAACGCGTGCTCCCCAACTTACTGACCCGCGAAGAACTCGGCAAAGAAATCCTGCGGATGATGAAGGAAGAGTACAGTGCCGACGAGTTGCTATTGATGGACAGTACTTACAAAGCTTTTGGTCTGGTCCCAATCGACATGGATTCACAAAAATTAATGACCGCATTGCTAACCGAAGAAGTAGCGGGGTTTTACGATCCGGATAGCAAACGCATGGTCCTGATTAAGGAAGAAGGGAGCCAGCAAGATCCAGGTTGGTTCGGACGGTTACTCGGGGCGAAAGCAGCCTTTAATAAAGACGATCAAAAGACCACGCTGGCTCACGAGATGACCCATGCACTGCAAGATCAACTGTACGACTTAAA
This sequence comes from Pirellulales bacterium, assembly GCA_038215215.1. Classification (GTDB taxonomy): domain Bacteria; phylum Planctomycetota; class Planctomycetia; order Pirellulales; family Pirellulaceae; genus Aureliella. The sequence goes on along the minus strand of JBBQRC010000187.1, from coordinate 1,548 downwards.
TGCCATGGAAGAGGGTATCAAGACGGATGACGACATGTTGCTCGCCTTTTCGGCCTTGGTCGAAGGTGACGCGACGTTACTAATGTTCGCAGAGACCGATCCGAGCGACGATATCACCCAAACCGATCCAGAAGCGATGAGGACGATGTTTAACGTCATGAGTTGGATGTTGCCGCTAGCGGGAGGCAAGACTTATCGCAGTGCGCCCGCGATTTTCCGCGAGTCGATGATCTTTCCTTACTTTCAGGGAATGATCTTCAATTTGTATCTCGCCGGTGCCGGCGGTTGGAAAGCGGTGCACGATACCTACTCCCGTCCCCCCACCAGCACGGAGCAGATTTTGCATCCGCGAAAGTATCAGCTAGGAGCCAACTTTGATGCGCCCCAGTCCGTTTCGATTCCCTCTCTGACGGAGACTCTGGGTCAGTCCTGGAAACCGGTGGGGGGAAATTGTTTAGGTGAATTGCAAATCTCTATCATGCTCAAATCGGTCGCCTCCGGAACGCAAGCTGCCGAAGGCTGGGACGGCGATCATTATGAGATTTTTCGCCGGGAGGATGGCAGGCTGGGCTTGGTGAGCGTGAGCATTTGGGACAGCGAGCTCGATGCGCAGGAGTTCGCTAGCGCCTATCGGAAATATCGCAGCTCTCCCAAGCACCTAAGTACTTCGCCAGCCCGTAAACGAGCTTCCCAGCCTTCGGAAGACTCGCAAATTGACGAGTCCGACACAAGCGTACAAAATGCCGCTAAATCAATCTTCGATACCTCTGCGGTATCCGAAGTCCACAACGATGGTCAGCAAACTTGGATTCTCGAGGGTTTCTCCGCCGCGGAAGTTCGGGCGGTCAAGCAAGTCTTGACCCAAACGACATTTTCGGAGAAGGAGTTCCCACTACCCAAGAAGTAAGTTTTTTATTCTGGCTGAATTGAACTGTCTCACTCGGGCAGCTTCCGGATGACCTTGGCGTCGGCCACGTTCCAAATCCAAACTTCCCCGCTTTGACCACCGGCGGTTACATACTGGCCGTCCTGTCTAACCGCGACGGTGTAGAGCGCCGTGTTGGCACCGCCAAAAACGCGGATCTGCTGACCATTCGAAGCATTGTGTAAGCGAGCTTGACCGTCAATCGAAGAGGTCAGGATTTGATCCGTTTGGGCTACGAAGTCGATCCCGGTGACTTCTTTAGTGAAACCGCCGATGGACTGCTTCCGTTCCCCGGTCGTCACGCTCCACGTCTTGACCGAATTGTCAGCGCTGGCGGTGGCAATGGTCAGGCCATCGTTCTGCCACGCGACTCCCAGCACATGATGTGTGTGCCCCTCCAAGGTTCGCAGCAGGTTTCCCGATTCGAGATCGTACAAGCGACACATCTTGTCGGCGCCACACGTCGCCAATTTTCGACCGTCTGGCGAGAAGCGCACGCCGAGAATAGTGTCGCTATGTGCCTCTCCGAGGTCCTTGTAGATTTCTCCAGTATCGGCACTTACTACTTTTACGTCGCCAAAACGACTGGGAGGGCCACTCCCTACCGCCAACCATTTTCCATC
>JBBQRC010000186.1:0-8457 GCA_038215215.1 Pirellulales bacterium | reverse complement strand
AGATTCACTGCACTCTAACTTGCGACATTCTTCTTGAAGCGCGTTACTCGTTAAAGCTGGCATAATCGTTACTAGCATTCCCAGGAGTGAACCGTTAGGCGGTTTTTGCTCAAGTTCAAGAAGGGGACTGTTGACGCAAGTGGGGGCGCTGGCATCAAACATATGGAATACAAACACATAGAAACCAAGGGGCAGGCGATACCATCGTAACGTCTGCACCTACGCTGCAAAACGATAAGCGACTTTGTTTCAACGAACGCAACTATTTAAACCTACAGTTTTGCTTATCAGCAATTTCCGCGATCCTTGCGTGCGCCTAGCGGCTCATTGCTTTTGGAGAAGAACACACATGCCAATTCGACGAACCATTGCCAGTTGGGCGCTGTTTGCGGCCGCTGTGAGCTTAGCGCCGCAATCCACTGCGAAAGCAGGGCCACTGCTGGACTGGCTCTTTGGTTATCGCCATGCAGCTCGGCCGGCCTATCCGGTCGGACCAGCAGTACCGGTCGGCACCGCAGGTGCGCCACTACCCAGCTATGCAGGGAATTACGGGAACTATTACGGTTCCATGATGCCCGTCATTGGCCCTTCGGGCTACGGTTACAGGCCTGTGCAGCCCAGCGGCATTACCGCGGCCACCGCACCTGCGATCATGTCCTATGTGCCGGACTATCGCACCAGCAGTTATCGGGCGCCGGTTACCTACTATCGGCCGATCATGACCACAGATCCAAACACCGGGGCTCAGGTGGTTGCACTGGCGCCGTGCACTTCCTACGAATATCAGGCTCAGCGGATCCAAACCTTTGGTTACAACGGCATGTTGGGTTCCTACAGTACCCCGCCTGTCCAACCAGCACCGCAGGCCATGCCGACCTACACCTTGCCGGCTGGTGGCGTGCCCTTGGCCGCCAATGCTCCCACAACTCTAGTGCCGAGCAACGGTACTTATTCGACAGGTTACGGCAGCTATCCCTCGGCGGTCCCTTTCTCGGGCGGAGCCTCTGCACTGACCCCTAGCATTTCGAGCAATTACGGTAGCTACCCAACAGCCGGCGGTTACACCAGCAACTATGGTGGCTATTCCGTTTTGCAGCCAGCCCTAACTGTACCACCGGCCGGTGCTTACCCCACAGCTCCTTACGGCTCAGATTCCGGCTACTACGGTGCTGCTCCCTCTGGTGGATCGTGTGGTAATTCCGTTCCGCGATTGTCGGTACCAAGTGCAACTGGTTATCCGGCCCCCGGGACGATTGCACCGGGCTATCCGGCCCCCGGCTACACGCCCGGACTGATTGCTCCCCCTGCACCAACGTATCAGTCAATACCCGCCTCACCAGGCATGGGAAATCCGAACGGCTACACGCTGCCACCAAACCCGTCCGGTAATGTCTTCCCGCCGGCGGGTAGCTCTAGCTCTGATCCAAATGCGAATGTCCCGCCCTCGCTGCCGTCAGTAGGCATGCCCGCGCCAGGTTCTAGCGCTCAACGAAACCGTCCTCAACTCCGCAGCATTGTGAGGCAGCCGTTGACGGCGGACGCGTCCGCCAAGGGACAGCCCACGGAGCAAGCCGCCGATTCGCTCAACCGCATTCAAGTACCTTCGATGATGCCCATTCCGGCCCCGGCCGAGCTGGAGTCGCAACCACGTTGGAATCCGGGCTTATTGGACGAACAGGACCGCACTGCTCTGCGCCCGGTGGCACCGTCGCCTGATGCGATCGCACACGCCGGTCAAGCCAAAGCAATCCTCTGGGCTAGCTTTACCACGGCCAGCACAACGCCCGCTGCCGCGTCAAACTCATCACGACTCCGAGCCATCGAACCTGCCACCACTGCCGAAGTCAGCCCCACCCCCTCAAGGCTAGAGTTTTCCGCACCTGAGGTCCGGCCACTCGTGCCAGTTGAGTCACAAGTCGATCCCAACGGCAGTGCGTTCAAAACGCAACCAAGCCGTCCCACTGGCGGTTGGAAATCAGCGCGATGAACCGACCAGCCCACATCGTTCAATTAACGGACCACTAGCGTTCGTTCACTGGACCGGCCAGCGGCGGTGTTTCAAAGTACTTGCCGTCGTCGATCATTCTGGGATCGTCAGTCCTGCGCAGTTCACCAAGCAAGCGTTTTTCCAGCTCTGCTCGCTTCGCTTGAAAACTGGGCTCGGCGGCCACGTTAAGCATCTGGTAAGGATCACTCCGCAAATCGTAGAGTTCCTCGCGAGGCCGCTTGCCATAAGCATGGTTAAACAGACTCTTCCAAGCAGGATCCTCGCGGTGGGTAACCAACCAAGCTTTTGCGGGTCCGGCATCTTCATCTGCCAGCGTCACACGAGTGTTTTCGGTGAGTTCGAATTCGGTTGGGGGCTGCTGGCTATCCAAACGATCGGGATCACCAAGCGGCCAACGTTCGGGATGGAAGTTAATGATGTAGAGAAAACCGTGAGTTCGAATGGCGCGTTGCGGGTACGGCAAGTAATCAACCCTGGCATTTTCAACATGACGTTCACGACCAATAAATACCGCGTCGCGGGTCGCTTCAATGCGCCCCGATTTTTCTGACTTCAAAATACTCACTAAACTTTTTCCGGTCATCGACTTCGGCACTTCGACGCCTGCCAAGTCGAGGAAAGTAGGAGCAAGGTCAGTTAAACTTACGAGGTCATCACTCACGCGGCCGCGATTGCCTGGCTCAATGATGTGGCTTCCCCACCGCATCAATAGAGGAACGCTCGAGCCAAAGTCGTAGAGATTGCACTTGCCATGCGGGAAGCCAGGAGGACCATGGTCTCCACTGGCCACGACAAGCGTATTTTCGAGTTCGCCGATTTCTTCCAATTTTTTTAATAAGGTACCGAGGGCCGCATCGACGGCTTGCGCCTCGCCTAAATAGTCCGCGAAATCTTGGCGTATCTCTGGGACATCTGCCATAAACGGTGGAAGCTTGCCGCGCAGGGAATCGGGCTCAATTCCCCAAATTGATTTCCCCAACCCCTTAACCCACTTTCGGTGAGTATTGGTGGGGCCGAACCAAAAACAAAAGGGGGCTCCCGCAGGGCGATCCGCCAAGAAATCGTCAAAATTTTTGTCGACCTCATCGAGCAGTGCTTGTTTGGCAACATTTAACACCGTTCCATTGGCAAGCATCTTCGTCACGGTTTGCGAAAACTGATTGAATCGACCGCCCCCTTTCTCATAGGCATATCGATTGCCCCCGTAGGGAGCATCAGCGGGCGTACCGGGACTCCAGACCTTGTGCGCTTTGCCGATGTGGTAGCCCGCATCTTTGAGTAACAGGGCGAAGCTGGGCTGTGATCCATCCCACACGGCGCCCCGCAGAATTGCGCCTCGGCCAGTCCGCCAAAAGTGCTGTCCGGACATCAAGGCACTGCGACATGGAGTACAACTGGGTGCTGAAACGAAGGCGTTCCGAAATAGGATTCCCTCACGCGCCAATCGATCGACATTGGGAGTTTGCACAACGTCGTTGGGCGTCCCCGGTCCGTCGACTGCCGCATAAGCGCTGGCGAAGCGCCCCCAATCGTCGGCAAACACAAAGAGAATATTGGGACGCTGCGGTTCTGTAGCGCCAGCGAAAGTATGGAGAACCGCCACGGCGATCATCGCCAGCAATCGTTGAATTAGTATCATCTGGTCACTTAGAACCTGTCTGAAAAGGGGTCTGACCCTCTCCGGCGAGCAGAAAAAACCAATGAAATCGGATCGCCTCCAAAGGGTCAGACCCCTTTTCGGACAGGTTCTTACTCCCTGATTGGCTCGGTGAGAGCATGACATCGCCCCAGCTAAGCACCTCTGCAGAAGTTTCTTCGTTTAACCGCGTGCCCATCGGGCCGCGATTGTGCCGAAAAACGCAGGGCGATGCCCATGCGGTTAAACAACATTATGCCAGATAACTTATGCCGAGGTGCTTACGTTTCGACGCAACGGAACTTGCCAAGAAATTCGTTCAGCGGTTGACTGCCAACAGTCTTGACTAAGTCCTCTGCAGCTTACCTGTTACTTCGTGTGTGTTAGAATACTCTGCTTTGCCGAACAACACTTACCCCACCCCAGAAAATGCACATCTTCAATCGCTTATCAATTTTAATGGTAATCCCAAGCGTCCGCAGTTTCGCTGCCTTTGTGCTGATTTTTTTCCTAGCACCGCTGGGGTCTGGCTCACGTGCTCAAGAAGCGACTTCACCAACGGCGCAACCAGCCGTGGCAACGACTCCCGCGAGTTCCCAGCCGACTCAAGCGCAGTCCAACACCAACACAGCGCCGCTCGACCAAGCAGCCCCAAATTTTTCAGAACCTGTCGTGGCCCGCATGGAAATGCAACTGAAGCTCAGCGATAAGGTGGTGGATACAATCGAAAAGGGCGATTTGCTAACAGTGCTATCTGAGCGCGAAGACTCGTATGTCATTCAAACCTTTTCGGGACAAAAAGGAGCGGTAGGCAAGGTCAATGTGGCCAAGTTGGCAGAGTCGATCGAGATTTATGATGATCTGATCAAGGCTCAGTCCAAAGAAGGGCGTCTGTATACGCTCCGCGCCGGCGCCTACTGGGCCTTGTCGAATCATGAGCTTGCCTTGGCAGATTTCAACAAGGCCATCGAACTCGGTTACGACGCTGGACATGCCTACTCGAGTCGCGGGCTATTCCATGCCGCCGTCGGTGAATACGATTCAGCCATCGCAGACTACGCGGTCGCCATCGAAAAGGACCCACAAGACGAAGTAGCTCTGATTAACCGAGCGAGCGTCTACATGGCGATGGGCAAATACGAAAATGCTGTGCAAGACTACACGAGCTGCATCACGTTAAATGGGTCCAATCCTACCTATTACCAGCAACGAGCGATCGCCAACAAATTGCTCGACAAATTCGATCAAGCGGTGGCCGACTACGACAAGTCGATCGAACTCCAGCCCGGCAATGTCACCTCCTGGATGGGACGCGGCTTTATCAAATTTCAACGTGGACAAAATCAAGACGCCGTGAATGACTTTTCCAAGGTCATTGAATTGGCCCCGGGAACAGCGGTTGCCTTCAACAATCGCGGCTACAACTATCAACTGTTGAAGCAATATGAAAAAGCCCTCAGCGACTACGATGAAGCCCTGCAATTGGCTCCCAAGTACTTGCTGGCGTTGCAGAATCGCGGATGGTTGTTAACCACCTGCGAGGACCAGCGGATTCGCAATCCGGATATCGCTATCTCCACCGCGATGGCAGCTTGCGAATTATCCGAATTCCGAGAACTCGGTGACTTGATGCTATTGGCGGCCGCACACGCCTCAAAGGGGCAATTCGAAGAGGCGATTGGCTGGCAGGAAAAAATAACCTCGCGGGCACAGGATGTCCAACTTCAGATTGCCACCAAGGTGCTCGAACTCTACCAGCAAAAGAAGCCGATCGATCCCAAGTTGCTAGAAGTTCCCGACGCTGAAACTCCTGATTAGCTGAACACGCTGCCGCGGCAACTGCAAGGAAGCGGCTAGCAGTGCGATGACAGCCGTGTTGGCCTGGCCCTGTTCCGGTGCCGCGTTTACGGCCACCTTGAGTGCACCACCGTGTTCGCCCACGATGGCCGTGCGACGGGCACCCGGTTGCACCCTCACCGGCAAACAGACTCCCTCAGCATGCGTTTTCAATTCAATCATAAGACTCGAGTTCGCTGACCAATGAGCCGAAATGTTTCAGCGCCGTCTCCACGGGCTCAGGGCTGGCCATGTCGACTCCGGCATCGCGCAACAAATCAAGCGGATCTTTGGAACAGCCGCTGGTGAGAAATTTGAGATAATCGGCCCTTTCGGACTTCGACCCTTCAAGCACCCGACGCGAGAGCGCGATGGCCGCCGACAACCCGGTCGCGTATTTGTAGACGTAAAAGGCGCGATAGAAGTGCGGTATACGAAAGCACTCCAAGGATAATTGATCGTCGATGGCAAAGTTCGGGCCAAAGTAGTCGTTTAATAACTTGCGATAGACCTCGCGGAACGATTCCACGGTCAGCGGTTCGCCACGTTCAGCCATCTCGTGGGTCGTTTTCTCAAACTCGGCGAACATGGTTTGCCGTACGACCGTGGCGCGAATGCTATCGACTTCGTGGTTCAGCAGATAGGCTTTCAGCCGCTTGTCAGTCGTGCTGCGTAGTAGATAGTGCGTTAGCAATTGCTCATTCAACGTACTGGCAACTTCGGCGACAAAGATGGTGTAATTGTAATATTGAAATGGCTGAGTGCGGGCCGAGTAGTAGCTATGCATCGAGTGCCCAGCTTCGTGAGTGAGCGTGAACAAATCGTTGAGTACATTGGGCTTGTAGTTCATCAGAATGTAAGGATCGGCGTCAAATGTGCCACAACTGAATGCACCACTCTGTTTGCCCTTATTGGGGTAGCGATCGCACCACCGGCTGCGGAGACCGCTGGTGAGCACCCGGCAATAGTCATCCCCCAATGGTGCGAGCGAATCGATGACGGTTTCCACCGCATTGTCCCACGACCGCGTTTGCTCCATATCGCTCAAGATCGGTACGTACGTGTCGTAGTGATGAATATCGGTCAGTCCCATTTTCTTGCGCCGCATCTCAAAATAACGATGTACTTCGGGCAAGTTCGCGCGGACCGCGCTAATCAAATTGTCGTACACCGATTGAGGCACATTGTCGTGAAATAGCGAAGAACTTAGGGCGGAAGAATATTTGCGAGCGCGAGCATAATAGACATCTGAGTGGATGCTACCAGCCAGGGTGGCAGCAAGCGTATTCTCGTGGGCCTGAAATTGTTCGTAATATTGGTGAAAAACAGTCTTACGGACGTCGCGGGAGGGCGAAATCAAAAACTGACCAAAGCTGGAATTAGTGAGCTCGACCGATTCACCTTTTTCATTCCGAGCCTCGCCGAATTTCAAATCCGCATCATTCAACTGTCGAAAGACCTTGCTGGCCGTTTGCGCCATCTCACCTTGTAGGGCGATCAAAGACTCTTCGGAATCGGTTAAGGTATGAGCGCGATAGCGGAGTATCCGTTCCAGTAATAACCGGTATGGTTCCAGCGCGGAATCGGACATCATAGAGGTCATTTTGTCAGCCGGGAGCGTCAGCAATTCTGGTCGTAAGTAGCTGGCTGCCTGAGAAGCCCGCACAGCCATATTCTGGAAACGACCGGTCAGCGCCTGGTAGGTGTTGTTGGCTTGATCCTCCGTGGTGCGCAGGAACGCATAGGTGCCCAATCGTTCGGAGAGACGATCCATTTTTAGGTCGAAAGTGAGGCACTCGGCGATAACTGTGGCTCCGTCTCCCAGACGGCCACGGAAAGCGGCGTAACCTGCGATCTGGCGTTCGAATTCCTTAAAATCCTCTTCCCAAGCAGCATCGGTGGCGTACAAAGTCGACAAATCCCAACAATCCGACGCGGCAACTTCACTCCGACTGGGAACTCGTATCGTATCGGACATGCCACATTTTCCTTCATGACTGGCGCCGCGTCCGCGGCCATTTGGTGATCGGGATTAAGGATTTTCACAAGTTTATGCTACAATGGGCATTCGCGGGATTGGTAGACAAAAAACCTCCAGGAGTCGACTGCATTATGCAAAAGCCCAGACATTATTTGAAAGCCGTTCTCTATCCCATTTGTGCCACCACAACCCTGCTGTTTGCCTGTGCCACATTCGTAGAGGCTCAGCCTGCGACCGGCTACGCCGATACAGTTCAGTTGCCTGCTTTCTATGCTGGCAATCAACCATCGAATCAACCCGTAGTTGTTCTTGGAGGCATCGTCTCGGCGTCTGCCAGCCCAGTGCAGTCGGTAACGGCAAGTTACAGCAACCCAGTCGCTGCGACAGCGCTCGGGGCAATCAAGACGCCGCAGTCGGCCACCGCAACCGCCACTCTACAAACACCAGTCAGCGTTCCCACAATCAACGTCGCTGTCGTAGAACAAACTGCTAAACCGAGCGATCGTTCGCTGCCGCGCCGCGCGGAGGATTCCCCGCCGCAACCCGATAAGCCGCAACCCGACAAGCCGCAGTCGGCTGGAAGCAAACCCGACAAACTGGCAAGGCCTCGCGATGAAATTCCTATGTCGCGCGGAAATCGGGAACGTCCCTCAGATGGACTCACAAATCCTGCTGAGTTAGGACCAAGACCACAAGAGCGACGCCCAGAAGGACCTGATTCGATGGGGCCAAGTCGGGGGCCGGGTTCGATGGGGCCAGGTCGCGGACCGGGTTCGATGGGACCGGGTTCGATGGGACCGGGTTCGATGGGACCGGGTTCGATGGGACCGGGTTCGATGGGGCCGGGTTCAATGGGGCCGGGTTCAATGGGACAGGGTTCAATGGGACAGGGCGGGCCGCAGCACATGATGCCCAATGGACACCCAGGGCCGAATCACCCAGGGCCGAATCACCCAGGACCGAATCAGGCGGGCCCCAGCGCTGAGTTGGATGTCA
>JBBQRC010000185.1:0-8462 GCA_038215215.1 Pirellulales bacterium | reverse complement strand
GTTATAGCAAGTTTCAAGGGCGTCGTAGTTCGCGCGATGTGTTCCAGTGCGTTCGCGTCGAGCGATCCCTCGATCCATGCTCGCTTTTAATGAGTCAAGCGGGGACTCCGACTGATGTTTTAATTGCCTGTTAGGGGGTTTTTTGATTGATTTCGTTGCAAAAAGTGCGAGATAGCTGTTATCATAAAAGTCCAGCCTCCTCGTCGATAAACGCCTCACCGAACCTACCTGACTGTCCATGAAAATACTTGCATCCATCGCAGCGTTGCTCTCGATGAGTCTCCCGACATTTGCTCCGGCGGCAGACGGCTCGGACTTTGAATTCTTCGAACAGAAGATTCGCCCAGTGCTGGTAGAGCATTGCTATAGTTGCCACTCTGTGGCTGCCCGTGATTCCAAAAAGCTGCAGGGGGAATTGCTGCTAGACTCAGCCAAAGCGGTGGCCGCCGGAGGCGAAACGGGAGCGGCGTTGGTGAAGGGCAAGTCGGACGAGAGTTTGCTGCTGAAAGCGATGAAGTACGACGGAATCGAGATGCCTCCAGCTGGAAAGCTGCCCGATGACGTGATCGCTAACTTTGCCAAATGGATTGACATGGGAGCACCTGATCCACGCGAGGGCGACACTTCCGCCGTCGCTAAACGGGTGATCGATATTGAAGAAGGGATGAAATGGTGGGCGTTTCAACCGTTAAAGGATGTCTCTCTGCACGATGTTCGCAAACCTATCGATGGTTTCATCTGGCAAGCCCAACAAGCTCAGGGACTGAAGCCCAATCATGTAACCAGCAGGGAGAAACTGGTCCGCCGAGCCTATTACGATCTGATCGGTTTGCCCCCTACGCCTGAACAAGTCACCGCGTTTGTGACTGATGCATCACCTCAGGCATACGCGAAAGTGGTTGACGAATTGCTGGCCAGTACGGCTTATGGCGAGCGCTGGGCTCGGCACTGGCTAGACGCAGCACGCTTTGCCGAGAGCGGAGGCTATGAGTTCGACGGCTTCCGCCCTGGCGCTTATCATTATCGCGACTGGGTGATCCGCTCGCTCAATCAAGACTTACCTTACGACGAATTCCTGCGTCTGCAACTTGCAGGCGATCTACTCGCTCCCGATGACATACAGGCTGCTGCGGCGACTGGTTTCTTGGTCGCTGGACCTTATCCCGGCCAGATCACAGCCAAGACCGTCGAGGGAATTCGCTACGATCAGCTCGACGATATGCTGATGACCATCGGTGGGTCGATGTTGGGTCTGACGCTCGGTTGCGTACGTTGTCATGCGCATAAGTACGATCCGATTCCACACGAGGATTATTACGCGCTGGCCGCTGCGCTAGCGCGCACAGTGCACGGTCCGAGAACCTTAGACGTTGATCCGGCCGAGACCGAACGCGCTTTGGAACAGCATCGATGTGAACACGAACCACTTGTCGCAGCCCTTCACCAGTTCGCCGCCAACGAGTTACCTGCACGTTTTACTGCTTGGCAAAAACAAGAACTCGGCAAGCAACCTGACTCGACTCGATGGCTATCGCTCGAACCGGTGACGATGGAGGCGGAGCGATCCTATCTAAAACAGTTACCCGGCGGCATCATCGCTCACGATGGCATGTTGACCCCTGGATCGAAAGTGCGACAACGGGGCCAGAAACGCCAAGTAGGCGGCGCAGAGCAGTATCGGTTGACATTTCAAACCTATCAACAAAACGTGCAGGCCTTGCGGCTGGATGCCTTCACGGATAAGTCGCTACCGCAGCGCGGGCCAGGACTGGAAGGCGATGGCGGCTTTCAATTGGTCGATATGAAAGTCACAGCCAGCCCCATTGATAGCCAGTCGAAAGAAGCACCGCAGATCGTAAAATTGAAACCTGTCTTTGCAGCTTTTGAAGACAAGGACCAGCCACTTGCCCACGCAGTCGATGATAAACCGGACACGGCTTGGGTAGTGAAGACGACAGCCAAGAAAGACAATGCGGCGATCCTCGAGTTCGAATCGCCTCTTCAAGGATTTACTGGTGGTACGGAACTTGTGATCGAGTTGAAATTCCGGGACGTTGGCATAGGACGCTTACGACTGGCGATGAGTGTCGAATCCAACCCGGCGACCTGGGCCGGTGAGGTCTCAACACAGCATGTCGTAGAGCTTCGCGCAATCTTGGCCGCTAATGCCAAGAAACTCCCCGAGCCGCTCGCTGATTCGTTGCGAGAACCGCTGGCACGCTGGTTTGCGCCGTTCGATTCCGAGACCGCGCGCGTCGTTCACGCAGTGCGCGATCATACCGCCGCCACGCCACGCCCAAGACTGGCGGAAGTCTACACGACCGTTGCCGGTGGGGAGGATGTGTTTTTCTTGCGGCGTGGTGAAGTTAACAACAAGCAAGGCAAGGCCGAGCCCGGATTCCTGCAAGTGCTGTCGCATACCGATGAACCACCTGCACCGACCGCTTTGCAATCAGCGGCGGCAAATACGCCAGTCGATCCACGAGTTGCCCTTGCCAACTGGATCACCAATATCGAAAGTGGTGCCGGGCCGCTTGTCGCTCGAGTCATGGCTAATCGCGTTTGGCAGCATCATTTCGGTGAAGGCATAGTCGGAACGCCCAATGATTTTGGTGCGCAAGGCGATCCGCCGACACATCCGGAATTGCTGGAGTATCTAGCCGGTGAGTTGGTGCGTGGTGGATGGCAGCTCAAGCCGCTGCACCGCCTGATCATGCTCAGCGATACTTACCAACAGTCGCATGAGATCGATCCGGAGAATCTTGCGATTGACCCGGCCAACAAATTTCATTGGCACTTCCGTCCGCAACGGCTGGAAGCCGAAACGATTCGCGACGCGTTGCTGGCCGCCGGAAGCAATTTGGACTCAACCATGTTTGGGCCTAGTGTTTTGGAAAACAGTGAGCGTCGCAGTGTCTATCTGAGAGTCAAACGCAGCGAACTGCTGCCACTGATGACGATGTTCGATGCCCCAGAACCAACACAGAGCATCGGTACGCGGAGCGTCACCACAGTGCCGACACAATCGCTTGCACTGATGAACTCGCCATTCGTACGGCAACAAGCCGAAAAATTGTTTGCGCGGGTCAGGCCAGACCCAGATACTCCGTTGGAGACGTCGATTGACCTCGGCTACAGAATTGCCTTTGGACGCACTCCATCTGCCACAGAGCTAAGTCAAATGCGGGCATTCATTGAGCAACAGCGCGTTTCGCTTGGCGATGCGACTACCAATTCGGCTGACAAAGCGATGGTCGACTTTTGCCACGTGCTGTTATGCCTAAACGAGTTTGTATACATCGATTGAGAGGCCGAACCATGCTACGGGCTTTTGACACTAAAACCTCTCACCTGCCACCTACGACAAACCCTACGTGACGGAACTGTCCATGTTCAACTTTTACTCACCCGCGGAAATTACTTTGCCTGCGCGTCGACGGTTCCTCCAGGAGGCTGGGCTTGGCTTTGGGTCCGTTGCGCTGGCGAGTTTGCTGCATCGCGAAGCTATCGCAGCCACTTCAGTCGATCCACTGGCCGTCAAAGAGCCACATTTTCCTAGTAGAGTAAAATCGATCATTTGGTTGTTTATGACGGGTGGGCCATCGCAAGTGGATACTTGGGACTACAAACCAGAATTGCAGAAACGCGATGGTGAAGAACTGTCTGGAGCGGATCCGAAAACCGGCTTCTTCACCACCAGTGGCAAGTGTCTCAAGTCGCCCTTCAATTGGGCTCAGCATGGCGAATCGGGTTCTTGGGTCTCGGACTTGTTTCCGCGACTCTCACAACATGTGGACCGGATGTGCTTTCTGCACTCGATGTATCTTAAGCAGAACAATCATGCTCCCGCATCGATCGAATTAATGTGCGGCACCAACCGCCCCGGACTACCCGCACTGGGAGCCTGGATGACTTATGGCCTCGGGTCGCAGAATCAGAATTTGCCGTCCTTTGTGGTTTTGCACGATACTCGTCCGCGTGGCGACGATCAAATCTGGTCAGCCGGTTTCCTGCCGAAAACATACCAAGCTTTGGCGCTCGACGCCCGTCGCAAGGAAGCGATCGACAATCTCGCGCGCGATAGCCAACGCAATGACCAACAGCAACGTTCGCAGCTCGATTTGATTCGTCAACTGAATCAAGAACATGCCGCTACGCGACCTACACAAGTTGATTTGGAGGCGCGAATCAACTCTTATGAACTGGCCTATCGTATGCAGATGGCCGCACCTGAGGCACTTGATCTATCGAGGGAAACCGCGGCAACTCATCAACTTTATGGCATGGATAAGCCTGAATGTGAGACGTTTGCTCGACAGTGCCTTTTATCGCGGAGACTGGTCGAACGCGGTGTTCGCTTCGTGCAAATCTTCGCGGGCAAAGGCGTAAGCGGCGATGGTAGCGTGAACGATGTACCATGGGATTGTCACAGTGATTTGCAAACCAACCATCGATCCTGCGCTATGCACACGGACCAGCCGGCTGCAGCCTTACTTTCAGATCTGCAAGCTCGCGGCTTGCTCGATACTACGTTGGTCATTTGGGGCGGCGAGTTTGGCCGCACGTCCGATTCGCAAGGCGCCAAAGGACGTGATCACAATCCCAACGGCTTTACGATCTGGATGGCCGGCGCAGGTGTAAAAGGTGGCTTTCATTATGGCTCTACTGATCCGTTTGGTTACAAGGCAGTCGAGAACAAAGTGCATGTCAATGACTTGCACGCCACGTTGCTACACCTGCTAGGACTCGATCACACTAGGCTGACTCATCGTTTCAATGGCCGCGACTTCCGCCTGACCGATGTGGGGGGCGAAGTTTTGAATGATATCCTGGTTTGAACTGTTGCAGTCCTATCCGTTGGCTAGTCTAACAAGCCACAAGTAAACCATCTTCGACGACAAGTTCGATGGTTTGAGTCGTGGCTTTTGGTTGCTTCAATTCACCTCGCAGAATCTTGACATCGGCTGGCGCATTGATGCCGAGCGTGATTCGATTGCCTTGGATCTTGACGACTTCAACAGTGATATTTCCGTCGATAATTAGCTTCTCACCCGCTTTGCGACTTAGAACGAGCATGTGATCTTCCTTGTGTTTGATCGTTGCGGCAAGGTTAGTTTCGTTGGTCTGCCGCATCCCAACACTCATAGTTATCAGCAGCGTCGTGACACCTTAGGTCACAGCGGCAGCGAATCTGAGAATATTCTGCGCTGTGTTAAAGAATCCTGCGGTCCAAGCCAGCTGCGCAACGCGTTTGGACCCAAATGGAAGTGGGAACCTTCGATTGACTTGTCCTACCCTTGGCAATGCATTAGCATGTGGCGGCAACTCGCCGCCATTCGTTTTGGCGAAGCGACTAACTTTGTGTCTCGCTTCAGGAAGGTCTACAAGTGTTTATTGCTAGTTCTACGTCAGCGTTCGTGCGCCGCACTGCTCTTTGCGGCATCGCCATGCTCGTCATCCTTACTGCAGGAGCGCACTCCGCCTCTGCCAAAAGCCCGCGTCCTTTCGGCGGACGCGTGGTCGCGCAATGGGACAACGTTTTTGATGCTCTCCCGATAGGTACTACACCTTCAAGTGTCGGCATAGCGAATTTTGTCGGGACGAGCCAAATGAAGCACATGGGAAGATCGGCTCAAACCGGGACCCTGAGCCTGGGTGCAGCCACGGTGAATGGCTTCCCCGGAACCGGAAGTGTTACGATTACTGCGGCCAACGGAGACCAAGTGACTTTTGTATACGTCGGCGACCTAAACCCAATGACGGGAGTAGGCGCAGGCACACTCGAAATCACTGGAGGTACAGGGCGATTTGCTGGAGCTACGGGAACAGGAACTTTTTACGCGGTGATCGATGTGAGTGCTGCAACAAACCAAAGCATGACAGTCCTGCTTGACGGCACGATCACATACTAATTCTGAATGGCCAATCAAAATCGGTTAACGATACGAATGGCAAATTGTCTCCGCGCTCCCAAGGAACACGGAGATAGTTGCCGCATTGAAGCGGGAATCGCGGGGACACAGCATGATTGCGAGTGAACCGCGGTAAGCAAATGGAGGTCGCCCACGACGCGGCGGGGTTTCTGACTTGTCCAGCTTGCCGTCAAGCTACTTGGGTGTAAGGTGTATGCGAAACTTGCGGCGAAGGTGGTCGTGGTGAGCCTTAAAAGCCCTTTGGCTAATGCCCAGTCTAACAAGCTACAAGCAAACCATCTTCGACAACAAGTTCGATCGTTTGAGTCGTGGCTTTTGGCTGCTTCAATTCGCCTCGTAGAATCTTGACATCCGCTGGCGCATTGATACCGATCGTGATTCGATTGCCTTGGATTTTGACGACTTCAACAATGATGTTGCCGTCGATAACCAGCTTCTCACCCACTTTGCGACTTAGAACGAGCATTGGATCTTCCTTGAGTTCGGTTGCTGCGGCGAGTTGGCTGCGTTGGTCCGCCGCGTCCCAACACCAACAATTATCAGCAGCGCCGTGACACGTTAGGTCACAGTCGCAGCAAATCTGAGAAAAAATGCCCTGCCGATGGGCCTCGGTGATTTTTCCTTCTATCCCGATATCCCTCGACGCCACGCGGGTGGTGTCCGCTGGACGCATGGACTGAAAACGGTCGGAGTGAA
Source organism: Pirellulales bacterium (assembly GCA_038215215.1). Lineage (GTDB taxonomy): Bacteria > Planctomycetota > Planctomycetia > Pirellulales > Pirellulaceae > Aureliella. The sequence continues at coordinate 1,833 of JBBQRC010000185.1, read as the reverse complement.
TCCTAATAGCACATCGGCAGGACAAATTGATTACTTTACTTCTCCAAAGACCCAATCTAAGACCTTTTGGGCGGCAGCATGGGTTTGGCGCGAATGATGCAGTAGAATAATGACGCAGTAGAATGTTGCTAGTAGATGTCCAGACTTATGGAATAGAGTTTACGAATAGAAATTGGGCTCCATCCCCTCTGTCAAAACTGAAGTGCTGAATTGAACAGAAATACTTATCAGGAATGCGGTGAAGCCATGAAGAAAATTGTCTATTGCTCGGTACTTGCCCTTTCATTCTCCCTTTCCAACTTGACGTGGAGTCAAGACTTCTCAGGTGGATTGCTTGGCAATCAGGGAGCGGGCGCAAACGGCGGAGCACAACCAGCAAACCCGTCAGGAGGGCTTCGAGGAGCGATACGAGAACAGATTCAGAATGCGATTCAACCTAATCCGTTGGGGCGACAAAATACTGCTCCAAATGTTCAGGCTCAAAGAGGATCGCAGTTCAACGGCCAAGTCGGTGGTTCGCCAATTCAAGGTGGTACTCAATTGGGTGGGAATATCGCACTCCCCCAACAAAACATCACCAATCCAGATGGTGCCGGCACATCGGTCGGTTCGCAATTGCTTGGTGTCTTGAGGGCGAATCTCAACGCTCATGCAGTCGTTGGTCAAGATGGAACCGTGCGATTTCGCGACGACGTCAATTCGCAGTTACAGGGGATGGGGATTCTTCCTAATGACCAACTCATTGACGCGAATGGTCAGAGTATTCGAGACCTGAATGCCGCTAACTCGTACCTTCAAGCCAACCAGAATATTCGTGTAAAACGAAATGGGCAGATTGTGACGCTTCAACAATCCATGCCGCAATCGAGACTAAACGCAAGTCAACTTGGATGGGCGTTAGGAACAAGAAACAATGGTGTTTACATCGATTCGGTTGTGTCCAACAGCATGGTAGCGCAGGCGGGTTTGCGAGCGGGCGATCAGATTGTCAGCATCAATGGCAATCCTGTCGGCCGCTCCGAGGATATTTCGACCTACATGCTGCAGTCCAACAACTCGACGTCAACTATCGTTTATCTTCGCAATGGCCAGTCGGGCGAAGCGATCTTCCATCCTTCCAGCCAGGATAATAATCCGAGAGTAGCACCTCAGTCCGTTCAATTCAAGTTGGACCAAATCGATCGATTGCTAGGCGAGATTCGAGCAGAACTATCATTGCCGAGGTAAATGTCATGCTCATTTCCTGCGTCCACGGGAATGGAAGATTTCATTCTCCCGGGATAGCATCACCTTCGCCTCGCAGCAGTCGGGAAGTGCAATTGGTTGAGCTCGCTGCGGGCCCTACTTAAGGTGTTCGATGAAGCGAAGCGCTGTGATTGGATTAGTAATCAAGGAGGCGACCAACGGCTGGATTCAGCATCGAGCGCAGAGGTTGGGGGCCTCATTGGCCTTCTACACGACCCTGGCGCTGGCACCACTCACCATCATAGCTATTGCGGTTGCAGGCTATTTCTTCGGGGAAGAAGCGGCTCGCGGCGGGATCGTGGACCAGATCGATCATCTAGTGGGCAATGAAGGGGCGATCGCGATCGAAGCCCTGATTCAGAAGGCCAGCGAACCCCATCAGAGTCGACTTGCGACAATAATTAGCGTTGGCCTCTTGGTGTTCGGCGCGACAGGAGTCTTCGCTGAGCTCAAAGACTCGCTCGACACTATTTGGGAAGTGAAACGCAAGCCAGGCATAGGGCTTTGGACGATTGCCAAGACCCAGTTGTTGGCATTCGCGGTTGTCGTAGGGACTGGCTTCTTACTCCTGGTATCGCTGCTATTGAC